>JAHEKQ010000001.1 GCA_024638265.1 Flammeovirgaceae bacterium | reverse complement strand
CGGCTTATCTCATATATCCCCTCATGATGAGCCTGCCAACACTCCTGTTCATCATGGGCTTGAGTTATGTTTTGATGTTGACCTTAAGGAACCAGGCTGTCACTTTTGTGGTGCTCCTGGGCTACATAGCCGCCTGCCTTTTTTATCTCAATGATAAATTCAACTACGTATTCGATTACATGGCATTTTCCCTTCCCATGCTTCAATCTGAATTCGTAGGATTCGCAAACCCTGAGGAAGTACTGATGCAAAGAGGTATTTACTTCCTCTTAGGCTTGGGGTTTGTTTTTCTGACAATCCTTTTGATCGGCCGACTGAGACAAAGTCGCAGAATGACGTTCAGTTCAACGGGAATAGCAGCAGTATTTATACTTTCAGCGGGATTTCTGATCGCCGGGTATATCGGCAATTACCGGGATAGCAAAGACCGACGCTCGCAAATGAGCGCAGTTGAAGCTGATTATGTGGATCGTGGTAATGTAAGCGTCAACTCCTATGATATTGAACTGGAGCACCTTGGCGAGCAAATCCGGGTATCATCCAGCCTCGAAGTATCCAATCCCGGTACCGATCTCGATAATTTCTTCCTGCTTCTCAACCCGGGACTGAATGTCAATTCAATCACCGTGGAGGGTAAACCGGTGGAGTACACCAGGGAATTCCAGGTGGTCTGGATCAATCATCCCATGAAAAGCAATGCAACGGCCAGTATTGTCATGGAATATGAAGGAGATATAGACAAGGATGCGATGTACCTCGATATAGATGAGGAATTGATCGACCTGACTTACAGGGTGGCGATATATTCCGTGGGCAAAGAGTATCATTTTCTTTCACCCGAATATCTGCTCCTTACCCAGGAAGCAAAATGGTATCCCGTGGCAAGAATTACTTTTAATGAAGAAAAGGGAATCATGAATCCCCAGCAATTCTCAAAGTACCGGTTAAAAGTAAAGACTTCAGAAGGCCTCCTGGCAGTTTCACAAGGACAACGCAGCGAAGTTTCCCCGGGAGTCTACGAATTCACACCTGAGTACCCACTACCACAGATATCCTTGATGATTGGGGACTATACCGAAAGATCAATAAGGGTAGACAGCGTGGATTATAATCTCGTTCTGAAATCCGACCACTATTATTTCGATGATTTCTTCGAGAACATCACCGATACCCTGACCAATACGCTAAGGGAAATCAAGAACGACTATGAACTTGAGCTGCAGCTGGATTATCCCTATAAACGCTTCTCCGTTATTGAAACGCCTGCCATGTTTGTCAGCTTCCCAAGAATTTACTCACAGGCAAAGGAAGTGATGCAACCGGAAATGTCCCTTCTTCCGGAAAAAGGCATGGCATTGGTAAATGCTGATTTTCAGTTCCGGAGAGAGCGATTGATTGACCGGAACAAACAAAGGGGTGGAGACCTGACAGATCAGGAAATTGAAGCCCAGCTTCTCAGGCAATTTGTTACGAGTACGCTTACCATAGCAAACCAGAATAATTGGTTTTCAGAGGGCGATGGAGCCTCTTTCACAAGCAGTTATTCAATTTTCCCCTCTTATTATTCCTATGTGAACTTCATCACTTCGGAGGATTGGCCCTTTTTTAATAAAGCATTTGAATCATTCCTTTGGGAGAGAGTATCCCCGGGCAATCGCAGGAGGTGGTTTTCAGCCACTACTATCGAGGAAGATGCTACCATCGCACTTAAGGAAAAGAGCTTTAAACAAATTTTATTAGAAGAGGAAGATGAGCTAATCAATAGTGTGATCGGAGTAAAAGGCAATTACCTTTTTTCAATGGTGAAGCAGGAGGTCCAATCCGATGAATTTGACTCCCGTGTCAGCAAGTTCCTTAAGGAGAGTCAATTCAGATCAGTGACCGATGAAGCCCTGGAAAGAGCAGTGTTTGAATCAGATGAGGGGTTCCTTCGTGAACTCGTGAATCAAACGGTGGTTTCCAACCAACTTCCGGGATTCTTAATTTCGGGGGTAAACCTCTACAGCTTTAAGGACGGTGACCGTACCAGGTACGCTGCCCGCTATATTATCAGAAATACACAGGAAATAGATGGCCTGGTTCAGCTCTCATTCAGAATGGGTGGCGGCCGAGGAGGAGGAGGCCGTGGGGATTTTGCATTTGACGGGGGCTTTGGTGGACCGCGAGGTGGTAACGATGCCAATACAGTAGAGCAACTGGTGAAGATCCCTGCTATAAGTACCATGGAATTTACAACCATACTCGATGAGGAGCCAAGGGCAATGAATGTAAACACGATTATGGCGCTGAACCTTCCCAGAACCATCAACTTTCCTTTTGAGGAGACCGAGGAATCGGAAGGTTCTTTTAGCCAGCAATCGGTTAGGCTGGAAGAGCATGGAGAACTGGCAGAAGCCGGTATCATCGTTGATGATGAGGATCCTGGTTTCAGTATTACAAAAGGTGAGGAAACCACTCCACTTCGTGCCTTGATCAAGGGAGAACAATTGGTGGAAGAGAGTACCTACTACCCGATGATGTGGAGAACACCAGGTAAGTGGACCCCCACCATCTCGCAATGGGCCTATGGAAACGAGATTCGCTCCGCCTATTTTATCGGGTCCGGTGATGGGTCCGAAATTGCCACCTGGGAGTGTGACGTGGAAGAGGGTGCCTATTATGATATATATGTACACTTAAACAATCGGATGCGCTGGGGTCGGAGAGATCAGGAACCCGTCGACGATTACCACTATAAGGTCCACAGCGATGATGGGGAAACGGAGATAACGGTTGAGCTGAAAAATATTGAGAATGGGTGGAATTCATTGGGGTCTTACTACATAAGCCCCGGAAAAGCCAAGGTGGAACTAACGAATCAATCCCGTGGCAGGTCTGTCATAGCAGACGCCGTTAAATGGGTCAAAAGATAATCGAATATGAGACTACTGTTAATATTTTTATTGATATCTGTTTCAGTCCTGGTCGATGCACAGGAGAGAATGAACTTGAAGCAGGCCATAGAAGTGGCACTGGACAACTCGCCTGATATCCGGAATTCCCGCTACGACCTTGAACGAAACAGGGAGCTCTTGAATGCGGAACTGGCTTCGAGAAAGACCCAGTTCAGGTTTGAGATCACCCCGCTCGATTTCAGCAGGAACAGGCAGTATGACGATTTCTTTAAATGGTATACTACCGAGCGGTTCAACACCTTTGGCTCATTGCTCGTCTCGCAGCCTATTGTCCAAACAGATGGAAACCTCACGCTGACCAACCGGTTGGGATGGCAAAATCAGCTTTCCCAGAATGATATTCAGGGAGAAGTGGAAAACCAGGCATTCAGTAACAACCTTTTCCTGCAGCTCGATCAACCACTTTTTACCTATAACCGACTTAAGATGGCCTTAAGTGAAGTGGAAACTGCTTTCGAGAATTCCGAAATCTCCTATAACATCCAGGTGCTCAATATCGAGAGGCAGGTAAGCCAGGCCTACTTCGATGTGCTTCGCGAACAGGAAAGCCTGACCATTGCCCAGGATGAATATCAGAACCAGCTCAACAACTTTGAAATCGTCAAGAACAAAGCGGAATCCGGGCTGATTGCCAGGGAAGAGATGTACCAGGCTCAATTGAACCTGTCTAACAGCCAGTCTTCCCTCCAAAACCAGGAGGTGCAGGTTGAAAATGTAAAGGATGATTTTAAGATCCTTCTTGGCCTGGACCTTTCCTCGGATATTATCCTCGAACGGGTGATTGATGCGGAGCCGGTAGAGGTGAACTTAAGTGTTGCGATAGAAAGCGGCCTGACCTCCAGGAGAGAAATCAGGCAACGGGAAATTGACATGCAGAACGCACAGAACAACCTGATCAGGACAAAAGCTACGAACGAATTTCGCGGTGACCTTAGCCTCTCTGTTGGAATTTTCGGTGAAAATGAGGCTTTGCCTGATATCTACGCGGCTCCTACCAATAGCCCGAGAGTTTCACTCACGCTGGCCATTCCCATCTGGGACTGGGGTGAAAAGAAGCATCGGATCAATGCCGACATGGCAAGCCTGCAGATCCAGGAGCTGAGTATGTTCAATCAGCGTAATGATATTGTCATTGCTATCCGCAGGAGTTATCGAAGCCTGATGAATCTTAAGAATCAGATCACGATTGCCGAACAGTCGGTCAGGAATGCGCAGCTCACTTACGATATAAACCAGGAAAGATACTCAAATGGTGAGATTACCGGTATTGACCTAAATCAATACCAGAATCAATTGTCACAAGCAAGGATCGACCTGCTTGCGGCCAAGATCAATTACCGGCTCGAATTATTAAATATGAAGATACAGTCCATGTGGGATTTTGAGACAAACAGCTCAATTCTCCCCGAGGGCATCAATAATTAAGACTATGAAATACAATAACCTAATATTCCTTGCTGCTATCGCTGTTGGCCTGATTTCTTGTTCAGGCCAGCAAGAGGAACTGGAAGCCGACATTTCCATCCCCGTTTCCGTCGTGGACGTGAGCAAAGGTTCAATAGAAAAGTATATCAGCACAACAGGTACCGTATACCCCACGAACCAGGTTGAACTCAAGGCTGAAGTTTCAGGAGAATACAATCTACAGGTAAACCCACGCACCGGGAGGCCCTATAAGTTAGGGGACTATGTCCAGAAGGGGGCCTTGATCGTAAAGATTGAAGATGAGGAATACGAGAATAATATTAACATTTCGGGAAAAAGGTTGAACCTGGACATTTCAAAGCAGACCATGGAGAAGCAGAAATCCCTGTATGAGAAAGGGGGGGTGTCGCAACTTGATCTGCGCAATTCGGAAGTGGAACTGGTAAATGCCCAAAACACCTATGATGCCGCCTTGATCTCATTGGATAATATGAGGGTCGTGGCTCCCTTCAACGGAGTAATTGTCGATCTTCCAAACACCACACGTGGTATAAGGGTCGAAGCAGGCACTTCACTGTTGGAACTCATGGAATTCAGACAGCTTTATCTCGAAGTGAATTTCCCTGAAAAACAACTTTCAAATATTGATATCGGGCAGGAGGTCAGGATTACGAACTACTCAATCCCCGATGACACCATTTTCGGTAAAATCACCGCCCTTTCTCCTGCCATCGATCCTGATACAAGGACATTTAAAGGCTCGTTGATTCTCGACAACCCTGAAATGAGATTCCGTCCGGGGATGTTTGTCAAGGCAGAACTGGTCCTGGAGCGAAAAGACAGCGTTATCGTCGTACCCAAGGAAATTATTCAGTCGAAACAGAGGGGAAATACAGTTTTCGTCGTTCAGAGGGGTGTCGCCCAGGAAAGGGTGATACAAATCGGACTGGAGAACCCCGAAGAAGTGGAAGTAGTCGATGGCTTGTCGGAAAATGACCGGCTGGTTATCCGAGGATTTGAAACACTGAGTAATCGGTCCAAAGTCAACATTGTCCAGTAGGGGATATGAGGAAGATCGTTCTATTTTCTGTTCGTTACCCGGTTACGATTATGATGATTGTCCTGGGAATACTCCTCCTTGGATATATTTCCTATGACAAACTAGGCGTGGACCTGTTCCCGGACCTCAATAATCCGAGGATATTTATTGAAGTTCAGGCGGGGGAAAGACCTCCTGAAGAAATGGAGCGCCAATTTGTTGAGAACATTGAGGCACTCACCATCCGTCAATCGGGTGTTACCCAGATAAGCAGCGTAACCACGGTCGGAGCTTCCCAAATCACCGTGGAATATAACTGGGATAAAGACATGGATGAGGCGTTTCTCGACATGCAACGTGCCCTGAACAGTTATTCGCAAAACGCAGAGATCGATGAATTGAATATTTCCCGTTACGATCCCAATTCCCGACCAGTGATGATCATTGGCTTGAGTCACCCCCAGATTTCGGATATGAATGAATTGAGGAAGGTCGCAGAAAACTATATCAGGAATGAACTGATCAGACTGGATGGAGTGGCGGATGTAACCATATCGGGACAGGAGCGGGCTGAGGTAATTGTGGAAACAGACCCTTATAAACTCGAAGCCTTTGGACTCACTGCAGATGAAATATCCAACCAGATTGAGAGCTACAACCAGAATATTTCCGGGGGGAGTGTAGAGGAAATGAATCGCAAGTATGTGATTAAGGGCGTCAGCATCTTTGGTGGATTGTCCGATATGGAGGACCTCGTGGTGACTTACCGGGATCCCCAACCCGGTGAAGCTACAGGTATGGAGGAAGTCTCCCAGGTGGAAAAAATTCCGGTATTTCTAAGAGACGTAGCCACCCTGCAGTTCAGAAATGCGGAGCCACTCAATATAACCCGGCTAAATGGCAAACGCTGCCTAGGCTTATCAGCCTATAAGGAGACAAAATTCAACACCGTTAAAGCGGTGGAGGAACTGGAGGAGGTGCTCGATGATATCCGAAGAGCTCTTCCGGGCTATGAGTTCCAGGTTGTAGAAAATCAGGGTAAGTTCATTTCAGCAGCTATCTGGGAGGTCGAAGAATCGGCCTTGCTGGGTATATTCTTCGCAGTAATAATCCTGTTTGTATTCCTGCGAAGACTGGGATCTACCCTGGTAATAAGTATTGCCATCCCGATATCGGTGGTAGCCACTTTCAACCTGATGTACTTTAATGACCTAACCCTCAATATCATGACCTTGGGAGGATTGGCACTGGGAGCGGGAATGCTGGTGGACAATGCGATTGTGGTAATGGAGAATATTTACCGAAACCGTGAATTGGGGATGACGTTGAAGGAGGCGGCTATTGAAGGTACCAGCCAGGTGGGCGGAGCAATAACAGCTTCAACGATTACCACTATCATTGTTTTTTTACCAATTGTGTACTTGCACGGTTCCAGTGGTGAACTGTTTAAAGAACAGGCATGGACGGTGGCCTTTTCATTGATCTCATCCCTGTTTGTTGCTATCCTGGTTATTCCTATGCTTTTTGCCACGCTTTTCAAGGAGCGTAAAGTCAAGTCAAGGTCTGTCAAGTTGAGCTGGTACGGCCCGGTTCTAAAATCGATTTTATCGGTAAGATGGGTGATTATCATTGTTGCTGGCTTGTTGGTGACGGCGGGTATCTACCTGGTAAATATCGTGGGTAGTGAATATATGCCCGGAGCTGAAACCCGGGAATTTACCGTCGAAATGAAGCTACCGGAAGGCACCCGCCTGGAAAGGACGGCTCAGGCCATTGAGAATATTGAAGGGGTAATCCGGTCCGTAGCCGACGAGAGCAAAGCCGTCATTTTCAGTGTGGCAGGACCTTCAGTCAATGAAGAAGATAATACAGCCATCGAGGGTGAGAACAGGGGAAGTATAAAAGTCATCCTGACGGACTCTGCGCAATTCTCAACTTCTGCGCTTATAAAGGCCCTGGGAAGGGTACTTGGATCCTCCGAAGACCTGGAGATAAACTTCATCCAGGATGAGACCGCCTTACAATCCATACTCGGGACCGATCAGGCACCGATAGTGGTTGAAATCGCAGGAGATAATTTTGAGGAGATTGAGCGGATTTCCGATGAGGTGATGGGCCGCTTGTCCGGCATTCCAGACCTGTTTAACATTAAATCATCCATTGAAAACGGGAATCCCGAGATAGAAGTAATGGTAGACAGGTTGCAGGCAAGTATAAACAGTGTGTCAGTGGAAGCCATTACATCCCAGATCGAAAATCGTTTAAAGGGAACGGAAGCGGGACAATTTGATTCGGAGGGAGAGATGAAAGATATCCTGATTAAACTACCCGAGGTGGGGAAATCTGAACTAGAGGATATTACCATCAGGTCTGGTGAAAGGGAAATCCCGCTCACCGACCTCGCACGCATTGAACTCTCGCAGAGCCCCAGGGAAATAAACCGAAGAAACCAGAACAGGGTGTCATTCATATCTGCCAGTAACCTGGACGACAGACCATTTGATCATATCATTCGGGACATCAGGACGGAACTGGCCGGAATTGATACATCCTCAGACTATACCCTCAACGTGATTGGCGAGGAACAGAAGCGTGAAGAATCGCTAGCCAACCTGAGCTTTGCGATGATCCTCAGTATCATATTGGTGTATATGGTGCTGGCATCCCAATTTGAATCGCTCATCCATCCATTTACCATCCTGCTCACGATTCCATTGGCCGGTGTAGGTGCGATCCTGATTTTCTTCATTGCAGGCCTGAGCCTGAATATCATGGCCTATATCGGGATAATAATGCTGATAGGGATAGCAGTGAACGATTCCATTATTCTCGTTGATGCTATTAACCGCCTGAAAAAGGAGGGAAAGAAAAGACTGGAAGCCATCCTGGAAGCTGGCCAATATCGTATCAGGCCAATCATTATGACCAGTTTGACCACTATCCTGGCCCTGCTTCCCCTCACATTTGGTTTCGGCGAAAGCGCTTCATTGCGACAACCTATGGCATTAGCGGTGATCGGAGGGCTGGTCACTTCCACCTTGCTTACTTTGGTGGTCATTCCATGCGTGTATTACGTTTTAGACCAGCTGAAAGATCTCATTTCTCCGTCAAAACAACTGGCTGAATAATGAGTTTCCTGGTAAATCGGCGGGTATTTATAAGCATGCTCTTTATCGGGCTCTCAATGCTGGGGTACATTTCCTACAAGAACCTGCCCCTTGAACTCTTTCCCAATGCCGAAGAACCCATCTTTTATGTCCAGGTATTTTCCGCATCGGAGGTTAGCCCGGAATACATGGAGCAGCAGGCAATCATCCCGCTGGAGGGTGCAGCCGGGACGCTGGAAGGGGTGGAACAAATTGAGTCACAGGCTACATCCAACCGGGGTACCATTACGCTCAATTACAACCGTAATACCAATATCAAGTTTGCTTATCTGAAGCTGCTGGAGAAAGTAGAGCAGGTAAAAACCACGCTCCCCGAAGAATTCAATGTGAATGTCGTCAAATCGGACACAGAGATTCTCAATAATCTGTTTATGTCCCTCCAGGTATTGGGGGAGGGTGGTGTTGACCGCATGCGGGACATTACTGATAAGGAGATCAAGCCCGAGCTCGAGAACATTGACGGGGTGGCCAGCGCACAAATATTCGGTGGCCGTGAAAAAACTGTGGAGATTATTCTCGATTCTGACATTTGTGAAGCTTATGACATAACCCCCAACTATGTCAGGGCCGTCCTAAACCAGAATTTCAGCGATAAAGCCTACGTAGGTGAGGTGTATGAAGGAAACACCAGGCAATTCGTTCATGTTACGGCCGAATACAACAGTATCAGGGATATCGAAGAGCTTGTCGTCAGGTCGGCAGGCCCCATTTTACTAGGAGATATTGCCGATGTATACTTTGGTGTAAAGGAACAGACCACCCTCAGCCGTACCAACGGGCTGGAATCTGTGAGCATTCAACTTGTTCGGGATTCCCAGGTCAACATGATTGACTTGTCGCACACAACCCAGGAGGTAATAGACCGGTTGAATAAGTCCCTGGCTTCACAAAATGCTGAAGTACGGATTCTTTTTAATACGGCCCAGATCATGGAAGATAATATCGACCAGATCATGGAGTTGGCGATTATCGGGGGCCTGTTGGCAGTTTTCATTTTATGGATCTTCCTGAGAAATCTGAAGCTGGTTATCGCCATTGGCTTGTCTATTCCCATTTCCGTGTTTACGGCATTCAATTTTTTCTATGCGGCGGGAATATCCATAAACAGCCTTACGCTGATCGGAATGGCCCTTGCAATAGGAATGCTTGTGGATAACAGTGTCGTGGTCCTGGAGAATATATACCGACACGCCTCCATGGGAAAATCCCGACGGGAAGCCGTGATACAGGGCACTTCGGAAATACGGCGCTCGGTATTTGCTGCCACACTGACCACCGTAACGATATTTGTGCCATTCCTCTTTGCCTCAGAAGTTTTTGTCAAACTCATCGGGACCCATATCGGTGTATCCATAATTTCAACACTGGTGGTATCACTATTCGTATCCCTTCTCCTGATCCCAATGCTTACCTACGTATTTATGGGTAGTGAGCGGCCCGAGGCATTTCAGCGGGTAAGCATTCACAATAAGTTGATTCGCGCATATGTGGTGCTTTTAAAAGCCAGCATGAGAAAACCGGCCAGGACAGTACTGACTGCCATCGGGGTATTTTTTGCCGTGGTATTGTTGAGCCTGCTCGTGTCCACTAACACCGACCAGGAGGTGGAGACCAATGACCTGAATGTCCAGGTTACCATGGAGGGGGGTTCCACCCTTGAAATGGCTGATAACTTCGTTTCTGAAATCGAGGATAAAATAGGGCAGATCACCGAGGTAGAAGATGTGGTTTCCAGTATTAATGAAGAAGATGCAACCCTTCAGGTAAAGCTGAAGGAGGATTATAAAGAAATTGGTAATCGCTCAGCGGCCGAAATCAGGAGCGACATTCTCAACAGGACGGAGAACATCAACGTTTCCTCCATTGATGTTAATTCAGCGGCCAGTGGCGGAATCTTTGGCGGTGGTGGTGGAAGCCGGGGTGGTGGCGGTGGCCGCCGGGGCGCTTCGGGATTCATGAGTTTCCTGGGAATAGGTACACAGGAGGAGATCTTGATCGTCAAGGGTCAGGACTTTGAACAAATGAGGAAAGTCGCGGAAGACCTGGAATACTACCTCGACAATTTATCGTCAGTTCAATCGGTGAATCTCAACATTGACGACAACAGGCCCGAGGTAAGAATCGAGTTTGATCAGAGGTTGATGTCCCAGTATGGATTGACGATGAATGAGGTGACCAATGAGCTAAGTGGATTCCAGCCGGAATTCAGTTCCGGGGTCACCTTCAAGGATGGCATTGAGACCTACGATGTAACGATCAAAACCGATGAGCCGGAGGAAGATGTGAGCAGGACGATGAATGACTTGAGGGTACTGGAAGTAGAAAGTCCATCGGGATCATTACATGAAATGCAGGAGATCGGCGACCTTTATTATGCCACCGGGATGTGGGGAATCAACAGGGTAAACCAGGAAAAGGAGATTGAGGTCGTGTATTCTTTTTATTCAGAATACAACCAGAATAACGACCTGTTGACAGCGGCAAAATCTGAGGTGGGACAAATGATCTCCGGGATAGTATTGCCGGCCGGTGTAGCAGTCGAAATGCTCGAAACCGAAGATGAATTTGCCGAATATAAATTCCTGATCGCCGCCGCCGCCATCCTGATCTTTATGATTTTGGCCTCCATATTCGAGTCGGCTATCACCCCCTTCGTATTGATGTTTTCAATACCCCTGGCAGCTATTGGCTCCCTTACCGGATTAGTCCTTACGGGGAATTCAATCCTCAATCCCAACTCACTGACCGGATTGCTGATTTTGCTCGGGGTGGTTGTCAATAACAGCATAATCCTGATTGATTATTCGAATATTCTTCGCCGCCGCGGGTACAACAGGATCAGGGCCCTGGTAACAGCAGGTATAGGCAGGGTGAGACCCATATTGATTACAGCTATTACCACCATCGTAGCCATGATTCCATTGGCAATGGGCCAGATGGAATATGTTGCCTTGATCGGGGCCCCGTTTGCCATTACGGTTATAGGAGGGCTTGCGCTCAGCACCGTACTCACGTTGATCTTTATTCCTACCCTGAACCTCGGACTTGAGAATTCGATTCGCTGGATAAGGGACAGGGACTGGCGGATACAGGTGGTTATGGGAGTCTTTTACCTGTTCGGCATCTACCTGATCTGGAGTTATATTGAATCGGATATATGGAAAGCCATATGGCTCGTATTGTTGACCGTTGGTATACCGGGAATTACTTATTTCCTTATTAGAAGCCTGGCGCAGGCCAGTGAAGAGATCATTCCCCGGAATGAGGAAATTATTATAAGGATTGAAAATCTGGTAAAAATCTATGGTCGGCCCAATAAGTTAAACCGGGACTGGAAGAGTGGGGAATTGAGAAGTGAGAAATCCGGGGAAAAGAAGCTATTCAGGGTTTTGAAAGACTTTAGCATGCTGATCTGGCTGATCCCCCTTCTTGGCTTTCTCGGCTATTTGACCTATTGGTATCTGGGGGCAAATTTCTGGCAACTCTTTTTCGGAGTAGTCACTTACCTCGTACTACTCTCGACATTGGATGTTCTTGGTAAACTCAGCAGGATGCTGTTCGAAACAAGAATCCTTAAAGTTACAGGATCATTTTTCAACCGTGTTTTTTATTGGGGTTTCCCCGCCGCACACCTGGCATTTCTGTATATCGAATGGAACAGTATTGCCCTGGTGGTCTTCTTTGCCATTATATGGTACCTGAGCATCTTTATTTATCGTTCCGCCAGAAAATTAAAAGGAAGCGATGTAAAACCTGAAGCGATGAAGGGTAGGCTTCGGAGGTTTTACTACGATCTTGTTTATAAAATGCCCGTGATCGGTAAAAAGCAGGAGCCTTTTAAGGCTCTCAAAGGAGTTTCGTTGGAGATTGGAAATGGTATGTTTGGTTTACTGGGCCCGAATGGTGCAGGTAAAACTACATTAATGCGGACGGTCTGTGGAATTTTTGAACAAAGCTATGGAAAGATCTGGTTCAACGAGTTTGACAGCCAGGAAAAACGGGAGGAACTTCAGGGCTTGATCGGGTATTTACCCCAGGAATTTGGGATGTATGAGAATATGACCCCCTGGGAATACCTGAATTACCAGTCGATACTGAAGGGCATCCTCAATAAAAAGATCAGGGAGGAGAGGTTAAAAATGGTCCTTGAATCCGTAAACATGTTTGAGAGCAGGAACGATAAGATCGGTAGTTTTTCAGGTGGGATGAAACAGCGAATCGGGATTGCCCAAATTCTCCTTCACCTTCCCCGCATACTGGTAGTGGATGAGCCAACGGCAGGCCTGGACCCCAGGGAGAGAATTCGTTTCAGGAATTTATTGGTGGAGTTGAGCAGGGACAGGATTGTTATTTTCTCCACTCACATCATCGAAGATATTGCCTCATCCTGTAAAGACGTAGCCGTCCTGAATAAGGGTGAGCTCAAGTACGTGGGCACGCCTTCAGAGATGGCTAAAATTGCGGAAGGAAAAGTCTGGCAGTTTAATGTAAACCAGAAAGAGTTTGAAAAGATATCAGCTACCATGCGTGTGGTGCATCATATGCAACAAGGGGACACTGTACGTGTGAGATGCCTCTCCGAAAAGCAACCATTCCCTGATGCCATCGAGGTAAGGCCAAACCTGGAAGACAGTTATTTATGGCTAATGAAAGATACGGGTAAAGTTATGAGCCAGCTTGAATAATGGGTACGCTCGACATCATATGGAAAATGATCAGGTACAATTTGAAAATTGTATTTGGCAATAAGTTCATTTATTTCCTCCTGGGAGCCACGGTGTTCTTTCTCTTCATTACCACCATTAATATCTTTGAGGATGATTCGCCTGATGAAGAATCACTTTTCTATCTTTTACTGAATCCGGGAATCCTATTGATATTTTATCCTTCCGCCTTCGGGATTCAAAACGACAATGATGTTCGGATACTGGAGATCTTATTCGGCATACCGAACTACCGATACAAGGTTTGGTTGGTGAGACTTCTATTGATGTACATTATTACATTTGCTGTGCTCTCTGGGTTGACTTATATAGGTATCATCGCCATCTATCCAACCAACCTCTTTGAGATGGTATTTCATCTCATGTTCCCTGTGTTCTTCATTGGTTGCCTGTCTTTCATGTTCTCTACGATCATCCGTAGTGGAAATGGAACAGCAGTAGTGATGATCATAATTTGTATTGGTTTCTGGATTTCATCGGGAATACTTGAGGAAAGCAAGTGGAATATTTTCCTTAACCCGTTTGCCCCGCCACCCCGGGACATGAACGAAGTAGTCTGGGAAGGTATAATTTTTGATAACAGGATATATCTCCTCGTTGGAATGGTCATCACGCTTCTTTATGGACTCATTAACCTCCAGAAGCGGGAAAAATTTGTATAGATCCTCAGCGGAGGGTACGTGTATTTCTCCTTTGTTTTTTAAAACTCACCCTTCTTCTCTTTGACTTACCGAATCCCTTCTTTCGACCGAGCTTCCTGGACTTATTGATCTTATAACTGGGGGATTTGAAATAATTTCGTTTTAGCTTCTTCTTGTACTTGGGGTTGGATGCCGACATGGGTTTTCCCTTCCGACGATTATAGGAAAGTGTCTTTCTCCTGAAAGCGAGAGAATTTTGCATGGCTGAATTGCCGGATCCACTTCTTCTATAATAGTTATCCTCCAGGAAATCCAGCCTGAGGGTTATTTCATTGGTTCCCCCGATCTCTTTTTGAATCCCGCTGCCAAACATTTCAAAACTGTATCCTATCAGGAAACGATCAGCAAACCTCAATCCAACTGCCGGTGAAATTATACCACCCGAACGGTAGCTCACACCGCCGATGATGGCATCGCGGAATGAATAATATGCACCCGCTTCCCATTGGCTGGACTCTGTGGACAACTTCCTGTAAGCAAAAGTGGGTTCAATCTTGTGGTCGGCGGTAAGGGGTAGCTTTATTACTCCATACGCGGTGTAGAACTGAGAAATTTGTGTTTGAAGATCTGCTATAGCAAGTGCCGTGGCCAGCCGGTTAGAGGTAAGTCCCAGCTCAAACAGGGTATGCTTAATACTTACCCCAAAGGAGAAATCCAGGCTGCTGCGGTTTTCGGGATTGAGTAGCAATGCATCATTGGAATCCCGTACATCAAACCGGGTAGTATTGTAGCTCAGGTTGGTAAACTCTGCCGAAAGTCCCATGGACAGCATCAATTCATCGGTCAAGCCAACGTGGTAGGCAAATGCCCCGGTAGCATAAACATTGTCTGAGACCCCAATTCTCTCCTGGATTACCGTCACCCCGGCACCGAACCGGTATTGACTGATAGGCACATGAGCAGCAAATAAATTGGTTTTGGGGGCACCGGGAACACCATTCCAGAATGTTCGATTGGAAAAAATGGCGGATCCAAACCCATTGCCGGCTATGGAGGGATTGTATAAGAATGAGTTGGTTAATTTCTGGTTATAAAGGGGGAGGTCCTGGGAATATCCCACCATTGAAGTAAGTAAGAAAACAGATGTGGCGATATGGTATATCCGCAACCTCATTCCCTCAATACGGTTACCGTCATTGAATATACTTCACCAGCCTCCAGCCTGACGACGCAAAGGTAATTCCCAGCGGGGATATACTCTCCTTCGTTAGTCAGGTCCCAGTCGTTTTGATAGTTGGTAAAGGATGCCACTTCCACACCCCATCGGTCGAGGAAAGTCACTTCATTCCTGGGAAAGTCTTCCAGGTTCTCTATCCACAAAAGGTCATTCTGACCATCCCCATTAGCAGTAATCACGTTTTTAATAACCACTTTTGGAGGCTCTATGACCAATATGGCCCTCGAAGATTCGCCCTGGCACCCGTTTTCTGAATTAGCCTTAACACCCAGCCTGTAGTTTCCTCCGCTCGTATAGGTATAGTTAACAATTTCTCCGTCAGCAGAGTTACCATCACCCAGGCTCCAGACTACCGAGGTCAAGGGTACTTTCGCAGAAACACTGAAAGTAGTTTCAATACCTGCTGAGATAATAGGTTCTATTTCAATAATGAGAGAGGGGGGTTTTTCCACTTTTACGTTCAAAGTAATTGGAGCCGTTTCTCCACAATCAGTTATTCCCGAAACGGATATAGTTCCACCAGTGGCATTGTCTTCGATTCTGACTGTAATCGTATTGGTATTGGTCCCATCAAGGATGGTAAATCCGGTGGGCGTTTGCCAGTTGATCTCGAATCCCGTTTGGTCAGGCACCGAATAGACATATCCGTCCTGACCCACACATACTACCTCGGCGCCTGAGATAGGTCCTGTTATTTCAGCATCGGAGCTGGTTTGGACCTCAGCACTTCCGTTCATGCTCGAGCCACACCCGGCCTGGTTGATCGCATCGACTGTGTAAGTACCGGCTTCAGAAACATCAAATATCAGGGAGCTTCCTGTACCAATAAATGTATTTAACAGGGCGCCATCTTTTAACAGGTTATATCCCACCCCCGATTCAGAACCTGAAAGAGTCAATCTGACTTCGGCACCGGAACCCTGGCAAATAATTCCGCCACCATTGAGGTCAAAGATGCTGGGATTGATTGAAAAGGAAACCGGGACGGCTTCCGGGAGGTTTTGCGGGCTGCAACCATTATTGTCGGTGAGGGAGAGTAAATTATAAACTGTATTTTGTGTTGGGCTAATAGTAATTGCATCACCGCTGTTATAATTATTTATCACGCCTATACCGGCATCGATCTCGATGGTATAGGGAGCGCCGCCGCCACTGATCATCACGCTCAATTCGGTACTCCCGCCTTCACAAACCGTATCATCAGCAGCACTGAATGAATCTACCTGCGGTTGACTGATATTCTGATTAACCGTAAAATTCTGGACCGCTGTACAACCCGTGGATTGATCTGTTACAACCAGTTGGTAATCACCGGCATCCAGGCCGGTCAGGTCTTCAGAAGTAGAGGTAAAACCGGAAGGACCGGTCCAATCATATGCAATTGATCCTACTGCATTGGAAACTGTTACTGAGATGGAACCATCCGGGCTAATACAGCTGGAATAGTCCTGGACCTGGTCGGTGCCGATACTTGGAAAGACCCTGTTATCAGCTACGGATACTTGCTGCCCAGAGGTACAACCGGTAGCTATTTCTCTCACCTCCAAATAGTAATCACCCTCCGGTAGGCCTGTATAAGTGGAGTTTCCGATCTGTTGGCCCAATGAATTGGCCGCATTTGGGGTAGTTCCTGTAAATAGTTCAAATCTATAACTGGACAATGGTTGACCTCCAAGGCTGGCGGAAATTTCTCCATTTGGATTTATACAGCTCGTATTTGGCACTTCATTTACGGTTATGGCAGGGAGGGCTTGTGCATCCAAAACAGACACCAGGGCTGAGGCCTGGCAGGTATTACCGTTATCAAGAACCGTCACGGTATAGTTACCCGCCAGCAAACTGCCGAAAATAAATTGTGGTCCGGATCCCATTTGGGGAGCAGGAGATACAGGTCCCGCTAGAGATACTGTATAATCACCTGTGCCAGAAGTTACATCTACAATAATCTCCCCGTTGGCAAAAATGACCAGGCAAGCAGTATTGGGGTTGGTATTTAAGTTGAACTGTGGATCGCAATCAAGTGTCACAGGCATCGGAGTCGTTGTTTCCGAACCGTCTGTAATATTTCCGGCGTCATCAAAAATAGCCGAAGCTAATGCAAAGATTTCAATAGTCTCAGAGCCATCAGGAGGCCCATTTACACCAGTAAGGAAGACTCGGATGGTGGTCTCACCCCCTACGAGGTTAGAGGCAGCTACCAGTGTTGCACCGTCAGGTTTACGAATTCCCGCGATGCTCATTGAAGTCATGGAGCTAGGGGTAAATACCGAGGTTAAATCCGACTCTTCAACGGCAGACAAACCGCCTCCACCAAATACGGGATCGTCAAATTCAATGTCTACCAGGTAATCATTTGCCGTAATTGATATGACCTTGGGCATAGGTGACGTAATAATACGCGGTGGTTGCTGGTCATTGAGATTGACAGAGATCTGATCCGTGTTGGCCATAAATTCAACAGCGGCGTTCCTGACGGAGCTGTTTGAAGCAGGCCTTACAGTGACTAACTCATTCCCATCGGCCAATCCACTCAGGTTTAGACTGAATACTACAGAATTGAATCCGGCCGTATGCACCGAGACGGAATAAGAGATAAGAGTGGCCTGGCCTCCAGTTATGGTAATATCAAAATCAGTGCCTATGAGATCTCCTCCTGTTGAAAACACCCCTTCTGAAAACTGGACGGTTAATACGGTATTGTCCGGGGATATATTAATTCCCGTAAATGTTGGGGGAGCAAACAAGTCGCTGATCTCACTATCTGCCGGGTAGCCGGGGATGGCGAAAATCATTAAGGTCCATATAATAGCCCGAAATCTCTTCATCGAAAAAATAGCCGAATACCAAAGGCAAAAAAGGTATAACCCCGGGAATATTCTGCCTAAATTAATTATTTAATCCATTATTTTGTAACCATTACGATCTTTTGGAATGGATGAAAACCCCGATTCTGGTAAAAGAGGTCAGCTGATCACCCTGGATATTTCAGAGGTGGATCCGGTTGGATTCAATGCTAAATACTACAAAAACACTCAAAGGGATTACAAAATTTCCAGGGGAAAAACACGGCTTTTCAGAAGGAGCTTATTATTGGTATTTACCGGGATGGTCGTCAGTATTGTGGCGATCAAGTACCTTCCTGAACAAATAGAGGGGGACTTTTCCTGGCTTTCACCATTGCTTTGGCTACCCCGACTGGCAGCCCTAGTATTTGTATTCCTGGCCATTATGAGAATCAGGGAAATGAGAACTATTAAACCTTTCCTTGAATTTACGCCGGAAGGAATTACCCATCAGGAAAAAAAAATACAGTGGCAGGAGATCGACCAAATAAATGTTGAATATTACGCAGCAAGTGACGAGATATTCAATCTTCTCATAAAATGTAATTCCAACATCACCAAAGTAGATATCAAAGGGGTTGATGAATTCTCTGAGGACGTAGCCGCTGTACTCAATAAGTACTTTCAGAAGTATAAATCTGCCCCAGAAATATAGAACTTAATGGCCCCATTCGGTATTATATAAATAAAGAGTCATTTTTGCAGTGATGGAAGAATTGGATCAGGCGAAACATAGGTTGGAGAGCAATGGATTTCTTGACCTGAAGGTTGAGGAGGCCGATTTGGTATCAGAGATCAATAGGCTCCGGAAGGAAAAAAATGCTGTAATATTGGCGCATTATTACCAGGAACCTGAGATACAGGACCTCGCGGATTATCTTGGAGATAGTCTTTACCTGAGTCGTGCAGCAGCAGAAGCTGAAGCGGATATGATTGTGTTCGCCGGGGTCCACTTTATGGCTGAAACGGCTAAGATCCTGAACCCCAACATAAAGGTGGTGCTTCCTGATCTTAAGGCAGGTTGCAGCTTGGCGGATTCATGCCCACCTGAAAGTTTTACAGAATTTAAAAAGAACCATCCGGATCATTTCGTGATCTCGTACATCAATTGTACCGCGGAGATCAAAGCGATGAGTGATATTATTTGTACTTCGAGCAATGCCTTGAAGATCATTGAATCCGTACCGAAGGATCGTCCAATCATTTTTGCTCCTGATAAAAATCTGGGTAATTATCTCATGAAGGAAACGGGACGCGACATGTTGATATGGGATGGTGCATGTATAGTCCACGAGGCGTTTTCTGCCAACAAGATCATAGAACTTCACAAAGTACATCCGGAGGCAAAGATTATCGCTCATCCTGAATCTGAAGGACACATCCTTAAAATGGCGAATTTCATTGGCTCGACCACTGCCCTACTAAATTATGTCCAAACGGATCATAACAAGGAATTTATTGTCGCTACCGAGGCAGGTATACTCCATGAAATGAGAAAAAAGATCAATGGTGATAAAAAACTCATCCCCGCGCCAATAAATGAAGATAATACCTGTGCGTGCAGTGAATGTGCTTTTATGAAAATGAATACACTCGAAAAGCTGTACCTCTGTATGAAATATGAGCTTCCTGAAATACTGTTGTCAGAAGAGTTGATTCAGAAAGCCAGGGCCCCCATTGATCGAATGCTGGCTATTAAGTAAGAATTTCTCATATTACATTTATTTCCAAGGCATTCATGAAAGCTGATATCCTTATCGTCGGATCCGGTATTGCCGGCCTGTTCTCAGCCCTTAAGGCTTCTTCGCTCAATCCGGCAGCTAGAATCGTCATTGTTACCAAGGCAGATGAAAACGAGTCCAACACCAAATATGCCCAGGGTGGGATAGCAGTAGTGCTCAACGAAGTGGAAGACTCCTTAGACAAACACATACAGGATACACTGAGAGCCGGCGACGGTATGTGCAGTGAAGAGGTAGTCCGCATGGTTGTGGGAGAAGGAATTGAGCGATTCAACGAGCTCCTGGAGACGGGTGCGAGATTTGAAAAGACCGACAAGGGTGAGTTTCAATTGGGACGAGAGGGAGGCCATACTGCCAATAGGGTGGCGCATCACAAAGACATGACGGGTTTTGAAATTGAAAGGGCATTGTTGAGTGCAATTCACAATAACCCCAATATTGAAATCTTTACGCACCATTACGTTATCGACCTCGTTACTGATCACCATGTGGAGAAGAAAGCCGTAAAGCTTGGTGAATCAATTCATTGTTACGGGGCGTACGTGTTAGACACAATCACCGGGGAAATCCATACCATATCAGCCCGGGTTACCCTTATGGCCTCGGGAGGAATAGGTCATGTCTACAAGAATACCACTAATCCGTCGATCGCCACCGGTGACGGGATCGGCCTGGCCTACAGGGCCAAGGCGTACCTGGAAGGGATGGAGTTTATACAATTTCACCCCACCGCCCTGTATGAAGAGAAGGAGGGAATGAGGTTTCTCATCACTGAGGCGGTTCGCGGCAAAGGGGGAAAACTAAAGACCATTGGCGGGGATTACTTTATGTCCCGTTACGATGAACGCGGGGAACTTGCCAGTCGTGACATTGTGGCCAGGGCCATCGATGCGGAATTAAAGATTACCGGTGATGATTATGTCCTTTTGGACTGCGCCGCAATTTCACAGGAAGATTTCAAAAAGCACTTTCCCAACATTCTCGCCAAATGCAGGAAAATGGGGATTGATCCCTTTAAAAAGGGAATCCCGGTAGTGCCTGCTGCACACTATCTCTGTGGTGGAATTAAGGTAGATATGCAGGGAAGGACAAATATAAAATCCCTGCTGGCAGCCGGGGAGTGTTCTTTTACCGGGCTGCATGGTGCTAACAGGTTGGCAAGTAATTCACTGCTTGAGGCGCTGGTTTATGCTCATCGATGCGCCCATGAGGCAATTAGGCTGGTCAACATGAATACTAAGCTTCCGGCAATACCAGCTTGGGAGGATGAAGGACTCTCCATCCCGGGAGAACAAGTGCTTATTAAACATTTCAGGAAAGAGGTTCAATCGGTCATGTCAGATTTCGTCGGCATAGTAAGGTCTAAGAGGCGGCTCAAACTGGCGGAAAAAAGTCTGACCCTTCTATATGAAGAGATCAACGAATTATATCGCATTTCCAAGCTCAGTGTTGAGTTGGGCGAACTGAGAAACCTTGTATCTGTCGCCTACCTGATTGTGGAGCAATCCAAACGCCGGAAAGAAAACCGAGGTGTATTTTATAATAAGGATATCCAATGAAAAGATGTGAATGGGCAGCTTCCGGGGATCAGGAGTATGTAAAATATCATGACGAGGAATGGGGGGTTCCCGTTCACGAAGACCGGAAACACTTTGAATTTCTTATTCTCGAAGGCGCTCAAGCCGGACTTAGCTGGTCTACCATCCTCAAGAGAAGGGAGGGCTATCGCAAGGCATTTGCCGGATTTGATCCGGAAAAAGTGGCAAAATTTGATGAAAACCAGATCATAGCCTTGCTTGCAGACCCGGGAATTATCCGAAATAAACTCAAAGTCAGGGGTGCTGTGGTCAATGCGGGTCTTTTCATGGAAATACAACAGGAATTTGGCTCCTTTGACCGGTATATCTGGAGTTTTGTGGGGGGTAAGACGATCATTAATGCATGGGGTAATATGAGTGAGCTCCCCGCAACCAGCCGGGAGTCGGATGCGCTAAGTAAAGATCTTAAGAAAAGAGGTTTTAAGTTTTGCGGAAGCACCATCATGTACGCGCATTTGCAGGCATGTGGTTTGGTAATGGATCATACTACTGATTGCTTTCGCTATCGGGATCTTCTTGGGTAGAAATTCGGTCAACAGAATCATTAATTACTTCTTCTTCCCCCCCATTTGAGGGTTCTTTTTCCTTTTCTACAGGTTTATATTTCATCAGGCCATAGGTCATTACGAGGTTACTGCCGATGATTACTATCAGGAGAATGGCCGAATTGAAGTTGACCAGAACCTGCGCCTCAGGAATAGCGAAGAACAATAGTATGGTGATCAAGCCACGGGGGGCCACGTACACTGCAGGCTTACTTGTGTTGCGTAAAACCGCAGAGATCAATCCAAACCTGCTGCCGTGTAGTATAATCAGGGAACCAAGGCCAATTACATAGATCAGAGCATCGTTTAGTCCGCTGGCGGTGATAGTCATTCCAAAAACGATGAAGAAAAAAGTTCTGACAATGAAGCTGGACTCCAGCGTTAGTGTTTTGAGATCATCAAATGTCTCATCAAAGTGGTCAGACCGGATCGATTTCATCAGGAAGCCCCGGAAGAACATGGTTCTGTTATTGATCATTAAGCCAAAGACCAGGATGAAGATGAGGGAAGAAAGATGGAACAGTTTTCCCAGTGAGTAGAGCAGGATGAGTACTGCAATGGGAAGAAATAGCTTAACCTGTGCTCGTACTTTCTCTATAAGAATAATTACCAGGAAGCCCAGGATAATGGCAACACCGAATGTTATAGCAATATTAGAAACTATATACCTCGATACTTCCCCGGCGCCGTTTTTAGAGAGGCTTGCCTCCAGGAAGTAAAAGAACATGATTCCCAGAATGTCGGAAAAGGCGCCTTCGTAAATTAAGAACTCTCTTCTTTTTTCCCCAAGATGATGCACACTGGGAATAATAATGGCGCTGCTCATTATGGAAAGAGGGATAGAGTAGAACAAGGCCTGGATGAATCCGACTTCATAGAAAAAACTGATCAACCACCCGATTGCCACAGACCCGAATACCAGGAGGACTATGGCAGAAAACAATGCTTTAAAAATGAGGCCTGTCTTTTCCCTTTGGAGGTGGAGGTCAAGCGAAGCCTCCAGTACGATCATGATCAGCCCAACCGCTCCGAGGAAGGTGAGAAACGGACGCAACACGTCCATCTCAAGTGGAATGAAAAAACTGGCTATAAAACCTGTTAGAATCAGGAGGATGACCGAGGGTATCCTGGTTTTTTTGGAAATGAAGTTAAATCCATAGGAGAGAATGATGGTCATCGACAGACCGATCATCACCCAGTAAATGTTGATATCTTCCAGGTTCATTTTAGCTGATCAATAGCAGACCGATTAATTGTCGCCTTCGAGTACTTTGTCTTCAATCTCATCCATTTTTACCTCCGAATAAGCACCGCTGGTTGCATAAACGATCTTGCCTTCAGGATCCAGGACAAAGAAATAGGGTACATCCTTTTTGTCAAATCCAAGTGCTTCCTTGTAGGGCTTAAGCTTACCCTTGAAGAACAAGAGGTTGGGATGTAGTAATGGGTCTACTCCTTCAGCAGCTTTATTTTTGGCTGTACCCTGGGCTGCTGCCTTCACACCTGTGAACATCGGAATGAAATATACATTTACATCATAGGCAAAAGAGGAGAATAAGCCAGGCTCTTCGGGTTTATGGATAAAAGTGTTATAAACCGGACGCAACCAGGTATTGAGATCTCCCTCCGATTTTTTTGAATAAGCCAGTCCGACAAGTGTGTATTTGCCATTTGCATCGACGGGCAGTTTTACCACGACATCTTCTACGGTCTCCGCCTCCATGTCAGGGAATAATTCGCCCAACACCTGGGCCTCTAGATAAACAGACAATAGCAAAACTGAAGAGAGTAGGATTAGTTTTTTCATACTGGTTTAAATATTTGATTCTTTCAATTTAATACAATTATCATGCAGAAAAAACGATCACTTGTCATAGAACCTTACACAAACCGGGGAATTGATATTCACTGCAGATTGCATTTTTCCGGGGATTCCATCAATCAGCGGAAAGGAGTTCAGCAAATTGGAATTCCGGTTGGCTACCAGCAGCCAGTTGCCATCCGGTGAGACCGCAAAATTCCGGGGCCAGCTGATATCACTGTTCAACCATCCCCCTAACTCCAAAGTACCGTCATCCAATACCGTATAGTAGACAATGCTATCGTGCCCCCTGTTGCTGCCGTACAGAACCCCCCCTGATGGATGGAGATGAATGTCAGCGGTTTTATTATCACCCTCGTAATCCCCAGGTAGTGTTGAGATCTTTTGAATTCTCCTATGCGTCCCATCCTTAACCTCATATACAGAAATGGTCGAAGATAGTTCGTTGATTACATATAATATGTTACCACCGGCTCCGAACTCAAAATGTCTGGGCCCATCCCCGGGATCCATTTCAATTTTGTCCAACAGGGATAAGTCAGAAGGATTATAAACATAGATCTTATCAGTTCCGAGATCCGCAGCATAGACCCTGCTTCCCGAAGGATTGTAATCAATGGAATGGGCATGGGCGGATTCTTGTCGCGCCATGACCGGACCGCTTCCATTATGTTTTACCCTGAGTATGTCATCGATGAACCTCCCCTGATTATCGAACCCAAATCTAAGTACATCCCCCGAGACGTAGTTGGCGACAAAACCTGCAAATCCGGTTTCATCAAGAGCGACATAGCAGGGAGCTGCACCTACCCCTTTCAGTGTATCCAGGGGGTATAATCTCAGTGTCCTGAAATCGATACCGAAGGAAACCAGGCTTCCATCTGAAGTTTCGCTGACTGATACCAGACGATCATTCACCACATCGAGAAAAGAGGGGTTAAGAGCCGTGGCAGCCAACCCGTTTAGTTGGAGTTCACCTGTGGCACTGTTTAAGTTAACCGAGTAGATACCCTCGTCATATTCTGAGGTATAACTGCCGATGAACAGGCTGTAGTTAATCTCCTCCACACTTTTTTCGGTGGTATCGGATGTACTCCCCGAACAGGACAACAAAGATAGTAGTACTAAGGCCGACAGATATTTCATTTCATTTCAAGATTCTGTAAACCGGATAATTCAAGTGAGCCGTTTCGTAATAGGAACTATTGCGATATATCCAGTCAAGTTGTGCTCTGCGATTACCGGCCATAGATTCTGATTGAGATACGGCCTCTTCAAAACGCTCTTTAAGTTGGGGGTCGCTCTCCAACATCATTTTTGCGATATCTTCGAAAACATAGGCAGAGAAATATTCTTTTTGTTGGAGGACAGCATCAAAGAAGTTCCATTTAAAATAAGAATCAGTGGCTTGTGGCTCCAACACCTCGATGAGGAAACGGATTCCATCCTGGTCCGTTGGAACGAGAAAGTCCCCGGCCCGGAAGCTGATTTTTTTCATTGACTTACTAAGTGTTACATCACGATGTGGAAAATGTCCTTCATAAGGACGCTGCGAATAGCTGACGTCCTCAATTCGATAAGCCTCGACCTCAATAGTTGTATCATTTCGCAGCGGCAGCAAATTGATTCGATTAATTCTCAATCGATCAATAACCTGATGCCATCCCTGCGGGATTACATAGGCTTCAGGGATTCCGACAGCGATTCCTGGATCAAACCTGTCATAATAGGGGATGGTCTTTTCAAAAGGTGAATTGCGGTCATAGAAAAGCCTGTTACCCCCGAAGTATGAATCTGTCATTACTCCCTCGTATCCTTTGAAAGTAATTTCCCGGGATTTTTCCCTATTTCGGTTCCATGTAATTATATAGTCTCCATTTTCCCGGATAGATGAGTGGGCATCCTTTCTCATCCGCGAAATCTCATCTCCATCCTCCCTCAATATATCACATGCAGACCCGATGAAATGGTAAGTAGCTTCCACCCTTTCCGGAAAAGGTTTTAACATGTGGGTTTCTATCATGAATCCCAGGGTGTTGAAAAGGGTAGTATATCCTGTGGAATACCGGGGAGCGTCAAAAAATATTCCGTAGCCTTTATCGGGTGTGGTCCCAAAGGAATTTACATAGGGGATAATTTCAGAACCCTTTTCTTCCATTTTATTTTCCAGCGTAGGGATCAAAGTAATCTGCATGTATTTGCCTAATTCCCCTCCAAGCTTGTCGGGTTGGGTGGCCAGGTGGGTAATACTGTATTGGTAATCTGCTCCATTGCTGACGTGGGTATCAATGAACATATCGGGATTTAGCATATGGAAAATCCGGGCAAATGTCCTGGCATTTTTAGTATCCATTTTTATAAAATCCCGGTTGAGATCCCTGTTTTGAGCGTTTCCCCGAAACCCATAGGCCTCCGGCCCCTCCTGGTTAGCCCGGGAATTCGTATTTCTGTTAAGGGCCCCGCCCACATTATAAATGGGAATCACGGCAATGAACAGGTCTTTAAAATCACGGACAAATCTTGAGGATTCGACCGCATCCCTTAAGAATTTCATGGAAGCTTCGATGCCGTCCGGTTCCCCTGGATGAATTCCGTTGTTGATCAGCAGAATGGACTTACCATCTTTCTTTGCCTTCTCCGCATCAAAATTTTTGTCCGTGTCAAGCATGACCAGGTGTAAGGGCTCACCTGCATCAGTTTCACCTATAGGGATCATTTTGACTACGGAAAACTTCTCGTCGAGATGCCTGTAAAATTCAATAACCTCTTCATAAGTCCCCGTATAGCCCGGTCCGGAAATCTCCATGGGGGTTTTCAATTCCTGTGAGAACAGAATCAGTGGAAGGGTAAAGAATAGGCAGCAGAATAAGCTTTTCATATATTCGCAAATTGACTGGTAAAGGTAATTGAATATGAATCAAATAACTGAAATAATCCGCAAGCGGAGATCCATTTACCCCGGGTCATATTCAGGCGAGAAAGTTGAAGATTACATAATTGAGGAGATGCTTGAAAATGCCAATTGGGCACCCACGCATAAACTTACACAACCGTGGAGGTTTGTGGTTTTCACGGGAGAAGGATTAAAGAAACTGGCAGATAAACAATCAGCCTTGTACAAGAAGGTGGCTTTGGCAAAGGGCACTTATTCAGAAAAGACCTTTGAGAAATTGCAGAATAAGCCTTTGATGGCATCTCATGTTATTGCGATATTAATGAAAAGGGATCCGAAAGAGAGCGTACCTGAGGAGGAAGAAATAGCCAGTGTTGCGGCAGCAGTACAGAACATGTATCTCACAGCTGCACATCACGGCATTGGATGCTATTGGGGATCAGGGGGCATCACCTATTTTGAAGAAGCAAAACCACTATTCTCCCTCGAACCAAAGGATAAATTGCTGGGATTTTTCTACGTGGGAAAACCCCGGGGAGCATGGCCCGAAGGAAAACGGGATAACATTTCTGAAAAGGTCGAATGGATCAGGTCCTAACCGGCCATTTTCGAAAAGTGCTGGTAAAAGCGGCAGATGGTTTCAATTCCGATGTAGAAATTAAACAATCCATAGTGCTCATTCGGTGAATGGATGGCATCTGAATCCAACCCGAATCCCATTAGAAGCGAATCCAGTCCGAGTTCCTCCTTAAACAAAGCAACAATTGGTATGCTTCCGCCCTCTCGTGAAGGGATGGGTTCCTTGTCAAATGTATCTTTAAAAGCTGCTGATGCCGCCTGGAAAGCAAGTGAATCAACATCGGTCACACTGGGTTGACCTCCGTGATGCTTAGTCACCGTAACTTTTACTGATTTTGGCGCCAGGGATTTGAAATGTTTTGCGAACAAATCTGCAATCTCATCAGTATCCTGGTCAGGGACCAGTCTCATCGAGATTTTAGCCTGGGCTTCGGAGGGAAGGACCGTCTTGGCACCTTCACCGGTGTAACCTCCCCAGATTCCATTTACATCCAGCGTGGGGCGTATACCGACTCGTTCAATAGTGGAATATCCCTCTTCACCATTTACCTCTTCAATTCCCAGGTCACTTTTATATTCATCCAGGTCAAACGGCCGTTTAGCCATCTTGGCGCGTACTTCTTCGGATAATTCCTCGACCTTGTCATAGAAGCCCGGAATGGTGATCCGTCCATTTTCGTCCTTTAATTTCGCAATCATTTCACAAAGGACGTTGATGGGATTATCTACTGCACCCCCATAAACTCCGCTGTGTAAGTCGCGGTTTGGTCCGACAACTTTAACCTCCATATAAGACAATCCCCTGAGCCCCGAGGTAATGGAGGGAATATCATTGGCGATTATAGAAGTATCACTGATAAGGATTACATCAGCTTTCAGTTTTTCCTTGTTTTGTTTGACAAAATCACCCAGGCTATCAGAACCTACTTCCTCTTCTCCCTCAATCATAAATTTAACATTGCAGGGAAGGCTGTCGGTTTCCATCATGGTCTCGAGGGCCTTCACATGCATAAACATCTGGCCTTTGTCATCACAAGCGCCTCTTGCATAGATTTTTTCGTTTTTGATTACTGGCTCGAAAGGAGGTGAGTCCCATAACTCGAGAGGATCCGGGGGCTGGACATCGTAGTGTCCGTACACCAGGATAGTGGGAAGTGAGGCATCAAAGATTTTTTCCCCATACACGATGGGATGTCCCTCAGTAGGACATAATTCGGAATGGTCACATCCGGCTTCCAGCAGGCTCGACTTGACGTATTCGGCAGCTTTTACAAGGTCCGACTTATATTTACTGTCGGCACTTATGGAAGGGATTTTTAACAGCTCTAATAATTCGTTGAGAAATTTTTGTTTATTCTCGGATATATAGTCTTTTTGATTCATAATCAGCGAAAACTTACTTTTTCCAAAGGTAAGAATGAAGGGGGTAAGGACAAACCAGAATGAACAGCAAAAAGTGCCGGCATATGTGTTGCCCCTTATTGTCTTTTCACAGTTTGCGGGAACCTCACTATGGTTTGCGGGAAATGCCATTGCTCCTGACCTAATCGCTGCAAATAATCTTCCATCGGGAACTACAGGATACTTGACATCCTCGGTTCAGTTTGGCTTTATCAGTGGGACCCTGGTTTTTGCCATTTTCACCCTGGCAGACAGGATATCCCCTGTCAGGCTTTTTGCCATTTGTTCATTGGTAGCCGGAGCACTGAATCTCTCAACCATCTTCGCTGATAGTCTGGTGATGCTGTTGATCTCCCGGTTTGGCGTGGGCTTTTTCCTTGCCGGGATTTACCCAGTAGGGATGAAAATATCCTCTGACTGGTTCGGTAAAGGACTCGGCAAAGCACTTGGGTACCTTGTTGGTGCACTCGTACTGGGAACTGCAATTCCTCACCTTATCCGCGGGTATACGGCCAACCTACCTTGGGAAAATGTACTGTTTATTACCTCGCTGGTAGCGGCATTGGGAGGTATTTGTATGTTCCTGTTTCTTAAAGACGGCCCACTAAGACAAAGAGGGGGTGGATTCGATCCTACAGCGATTATCAAAGTATTCAGTCAATTGAATTTCCGCAATGCGGCCCTTGGATATTTTGGGCATATGTGGGAGTTATATACTATGTGGGCCTTTGTTCCCTGGATACTCAGTCAACACATAGGAATCTCACCAGAATCAGTCTCATTTTTATCCTTTGCTATTATTGCGGCGGGGGCTCTGGGTTGTATTATGGGTGGTTACTGGTCACAAAAAGTGGGAAGTGCCAGGGTGGCCTTAATTGCCCTAATTACCTCAGGAACATGCTGCTTGCTAAGTCCCCTGTTGCTGGACGGGTCAGTATTGATATTTGTTTCAATACTCCTGATCTGGGGCTTCTCTGTGGTGGCTGATTCTCCTCAGTTTTCGACCGTGGTGGCACAAACAGCTCCCCCCGAATCTAAGGGGAGTGCGTTGACGATTGTAAACAGCATTGGATTCGCGATAACAATTCCGAGCATTGAATTAGTCAACTGGTTATCTCAACGCGGTGATTCAGGATGGTTTTTAATAGTGCTTGCTATAGGCCCCATATTGGGGATAATATCCACGCGCTCTTTACTTGGAAGAGATTTATGATTTAGCATATTTTTTATATTTACCCCGTGTACAAAAGCATCCGGAAATATTTTATAGGAGATATAACCGCCGGGATGAATATCCTGGATTCGGCTAAGGTTCGGATTGTTTTTGATATAATTCTATTTGCGTCTCTTCTCACGGGCATCATTGGAATCTATACATTATACCTTGGTCAATTCAGCATAGCCATTAGAGCATTTGTGTCCCTGGTGATAATGATGGGATTGCTTTTCTTTTCAAAGTCAAGGGGTCAAATTACAACGACAGTACACATATTGTTAAGCCTGTCGTGCCTGTCTGTACTTTCCAATGTGTTTATCGTAATTCAGGAAGTTGATTATTCGACCATTGCCCTTTTCTTCGTGAATGTGATCTTTGGATTCTATTTCCTCTCAATCCGAACGGGGTTCATTTACCTGATCATTCAGGCTATCGGGATTTTGGTGGTCATGTTTCTGAATTATGAAGGGATTCAATGGACCAGCTTTCAACCCGAGGTAATTACTCCTCCCGAACAGGCACTTGCATTTTTTGTTGTCCTTGTACTGATCATTTATATGTTGATTCAGTTTCACAGGGCTAATAATCAATTCTCAAGCCACCTTACCGAATCCAATCTCATGTTGAAGGAAGCAAGGGACTCGGCGGATGAAATGAGCCGTCTAAAAACCCACTTCCTGGCAAATATGTCGCATGAGATCCGAACTCCTATCAATGGGATCATCGGCCTTTCAGAATTGATCGGGGAAGCTACGCAGAACCAGGAAGTGAAGAAAATGGCTGATATGCAGCTTGAAAGCAGCAGAAGGTTGCTCAACACAATCACTAGTATCCTAAAGTTATCCAAAATGGAAGCGGAGGGAGAACGGATCGAACTCAAGAAACTCGATATCAATTACCTGGTCAATTCAACCGTGAAATTGTTGAAACCTTTGGCCGACAAGAAGGGCATAGAGCTCAAATCCACCTTTAAAAAATCAGATATTTCCTGCTATGCGACTGAGGATATAATGTACCAGATAATGAATAACATCATTGGCAACGGGATTAAATTTACGGATGAAGGTTCGGTGGAGATCAGCACCGATCAGAATGAAAATAATGTGGAGATTCAAGTCGTAGACACGGGTATCGGCATTTCAGAAGATTTTCTTCCAAAAATATTCAATGCCTTTGAACAGGAAAGCAGGGGTTTTAACCGGGATTTTGAAGGATCAGGATTGGGCCTTTCTATATCAAAACGGTATATCGAATTACTCGGGGGAGAATTAATTGTTCAAAGTGAAAAAGGAAAGGGGACCACATTTAAAATCAGGCTTCCTCACCATCATTAAAAACCGTCATCCGCCTTGGTGCCTTTCTTTTTCTTTCCCTCTTCGTCAAGATCTGCCTCTGCATCCAGCACATAGGGTTCGTCAATGCCGTAATATTTGAGCCTGAAATTATCAACGTAATTCTGGGTCTCAGCACGGTCTCCCATAATAAATATCAGATCGCCAATTTTTGCTTTTGCGGCATTGGAACGCTTGGCTACTTCATCGTTAAATTCTACCAGTGATGAAAAGAGAAGTAAGCGGTTATCTTCATAACTGATATAATACCATGAATCAAATGCGGCTTTAAAGAACAGGTTAAATACTGGGGAGCCATCTTCGTTTTTCTTTATCTCCATGAATCCCTCCCAGGCACCATTTACATCATATCCCTTCACGCCAGCCATACCCAGGAGGCCTTCCGAATAGAATGCCTTGTGTTCGGAGGACCACTTTAATTCTACATCCGGAAAGACGAGGGGCCTTGCGGTCTCTTTGGTGAATCCGGCCAGAGGAATGAATTCCTGGAGCGTCCTCTCTTCGTAGTCCTTGGCTGCGCGTTCCCCAATAATCTCTGCTACTTTATAAAGCAGACTGGTAGGGTCACCGTATCCATCCGGGGCCCCCAGATTTTGAATAATATCCTGAAGGTTATAGGCCATGATATCCCAGATCCGGTTGTCGATATCAAAATCGATGGCCAGGAAAGTGTTGAAATCAAAGTTTGAGCTGTCAAGCCTGCCCGTACCGATCATGGATGCGAGGATGTCGGCCTGCTTGGTTGGAGGAAAAAACTGAACCGGCCCTTCAAAACTAATATCAGATGTGGCCTCATCGTAAGTGAACAGCTTTCCCGAAAAATTTTCACCACTCGCTTTCAATGGGTCTTCGATGACAAAGCGGGCACTGTCTTCGTCATAGAATAATTCACCGGAGGGGCGGAAAAAAATCTCGTCTTCCAGGAAATGGGGGTCGTCAACGAAAATACTGTAGAGGTCATTGTCTTCAGAATCAAAATAAAGCCCAGCGGAAACTACTTTCCCACCTTCGGTCAGGGCATTATCAAAGTCAAGGACAATCGTTTCCTGTGTTGCGTCACTACTGTACCTGATCCAGGTGTTGTAGTTTGGGATTTTGGTGAGGTTCAGCTTGATATATCCACTGAGCTTCAGTGCGGGATTGTGAGCCTCCAGTTTTACATCACCTTTGTAGAACATGCCCGGCGACATGAGTATCCTGTCATTCTCGACCACCGTACCATTAGCTACGGTATGCATTTCAGGAACTGCCCGGCGATTACTCTCATCGATGAACTCTTCAAGCCTGAAATCTGTCATTTGGATCGCGAACGTATCCTGAACAGCATTGATCAACTCGTAGGTGGCATAGCCCGAAAATTCATTCCGTGAGATCACCGTGATTACCCCATCATACAGGCGATGGTAGAAATCAAACCGGTCCAGGAGTACGACGGTATTTTTAAGTGTTCCGATCGTGCTGTTTTCGAGGACAAGCACTTCGTTATTTTCAGGAATTATACGGGCATCTGCGACTTCGATATACGGGATTCCACTCACCTTCAGCTCAAGAGATTGGATGTCATATACGGCACTGGTACCTGAAAAACTGAGGGAGTCGAGGTCATTTCGAGTGGTATAGAAATAGGAGTCTTCAATGGCAACTTCCTCCGGTTTCTCCATGTAGATTTTCTGATCAGCCAGGTCCCAGCGGGCCGTGGGAATTGATGTCTTAAACTGTGCATATGGGAAGGTAATAGCATCATCTCCTACTACCTCAGGCCCGATCGTAGCGTAGTTTTCGAGGAGGTTGAAGTCCAGTCTTACATCGGTTCCTGCAAGGGTTGGCTTGGTGGGGTCGTCAGATTCTACGATGAATTCCGAATTCCTGGCAGTGAAATTATCACTGTTAAGGATAATCCGATCGGATTCAGCGACCGAGCCAAGACTTCGAAGTGTACCTTTGCCGCGAACCCCCAGATTGGTGATCGCTGCCACACCATCGAGAGAAGCCACTCCATTGTAAAACTGGAAAGGGTCACCGACATTGTAGATGTACATAGAGTCTTTTTTGGGCAGCCACTTAAGCCGGTAGTTGCTGAAGTCTGCAGCGGGATAGACCAGGCCATTATAATCTTCTTCCAGCATTTGCCCCGATTGGCCATAACCGGTAATGGAGTCGGGGTAAAATGTAAAATCGTCAGACAATAAGGTGGTTGTGAGAAAATCGATTTTACCCTGGCCCCTCAGTCCTTCCTTGTTTAGACTGAGCCCCCCCTGCATGGTTCCCTCTCCCTGGTAAAGCTGGTATCCCTCCTCCGGAATATCATGAACAAAACCCATAGAATTGTCGGGTTGACGCTCTAGTTTTTCCTCGAATACCGGGAACATCCCACTGGAAGCAAATGCTCCCTCAAATTGAATAGCTGCGGGATCACTGTCATTCAAGCTGTCGATTTTGAACGGGGGCGCCACAAAAAATATGGATTTATCATAAATACCATCGAGGATCTCAGGCCTGTCAAAATATACTACGGCCCCCATACCCGCATTAAAGTTGGGATAGTTGGGATACTCGATCTTTGCAGACTTATTGTCGGGCGCGTTGATATACAGGGTACCCGAAGTAGCGTTGTCTGCCGCCGAGACCCCGGCAACCGCGGCTGCCGCCGAATCCAGCCCTACCATGCGATTGTCAATCTGGCTACGATTCCCCAGGCTGTCGGTAACATAAAATTGAACCGACTCAATAACACCAAGATTTACCAGGAAACTATCGTATTTGAATGTGAAATCCTTACCAACGTATTCAAAGTTTCCGGCAGTAATAATACCGTCAAACTTGATATCCCGGTTTTTCAGGATGGTAATCCTTGAGCTGTCCGGGAAAATATTTACGTTGAGGGAGTCACTTACGCCGAAAGTTTCCACTCCCCTTACCTCTATCCGCTCATCTTCCAGGTATACCGTGGCGTTGGGTGAATAGCGATCTTCCGACATAATCGATTCAAGAATGATGTCGTCATAATCAACTTTTCCCATGTTGGCATCTACCATATCAATGGCATTGGGATACAGGATAACTTGTCCGCTTGCCCGGTCATAGGAGAGAAGTCCTTTATAATGTAACATCTGGGTACCTCCCTCCAGCATTTCATAATTGATTTTGGTATCAGAGGCCATATCCCCAAGGAAAAACCGGTCGGACATGATCCGCTTGCTGTAATTGACCAGTTGAAGTAGAGGGTTGAAACTGTAAAGACCCCGAAGCTTGAAGAAATCTGTACGCTCGAAGTGATTAAAGGATTCAAATACGGTAGGAACAATGGTTTTGCCATTCCTGATATTCAGATCTAGACTGTCACCTCCCATATTCCAGTAAAGGTCTTCCGTCTTGATATTCATACCAAAGAATGAAGAAATGAAGGGAGTGTCCTTAAATTTTCCGCGCTCCTTGGTCACCCGAAGGTCTTTCGATCCATAGTAGTAGCTGAATCGTACGGAAGGATGAAATATGGAGTCGCTCTTGTGATGAATAACCATACGGGCATTAGGGGCCCTGAGCACTGTGTCACCAAATTCAAAGTCCCTGGACCGGAATTCGACCTTCTTGCCGGGGTTTCCCAGGATTTCGACCCTGCTCGGGTAATCAAAAAGGTTTCGTGTCCCCGGGTTTGCGCCGTTGAGGGAGAATCCCCCTGTAAAATTCACTGCCGGATCATTGGTTAACGCTACCTTTTGATCAGCCCTGTAAGAAGTAAATACGGGGAATTTGGGCTTGACAATAGAATCGTGTCTTACACTTTCAAATTTCATATATCCCTTGATTGGCATATTGAGTAAGGAGTCGTAATGAAGCGTCACGTCGACGGCCAGGAATTCAGGTTTATTTGCATCAAAGGTGTATTTATCCAAGTCGACATAAACAGGTTCAAGTCCGGCTACAGACCAATCGAAAGTGCCTCCCTCACCAGTGAAGGAATTATCATCCAGGGAAAAGAACCCGGATGTATTTTCGATAAATACCGAATCATAGTAGGTAGCTATGTTCAATGAAACTTGCTCAAACCGTATGATAGGGCCGTAGGGTTCAGGGATAATCACTTCAGGTTTCATGAAGTCAATCTCTGCATAGGGATCAACGGGTTCGGCTACATACTCCTCCTGTTGAGCGTAGGGATCCACGTAATCTGGATCATAAGGGTCATAAATCTCGTCCTGGTAGTTAGGATCACTGTAATAGTCGTCGCTGTAATAGGATGTATCGTAATAATACGGATCCAGGTAGGAACTGTCGGTGTCTGCATAAGCACCTTCCGGTTCTCCTATATACTCAAAGACGTAATTGTCATTCACGGGATATAAACGGTTCCTGGGACTATTGTGAAGGGCATGGAACTCGAAAAATATCGCCATAGTTCTCAGGTACCGCAGGTACTTCGCCTTGTCAAAGTCAGCACGGACTTTGTCCGTCATGTTGAGATAATCAATCAGGGTACCCGGATCAACTCCTTCTTTTTCCACGGCCAGGGCGATACTTCTGAAGTATTCTGAAAGATGTGGATATATGGGATACTTTCGTTCCCGGGTGTCCATGCCGGCGGCCATAATCTTCTTTTTGGCATCAAGGGTCAGGCTGTTCCACACTACATCAAATGTAGCACCCGTAGCCATTGCACTTTCCTTGTTCGTGCGTGTAAGCATTTCCTTTACGGCAGCACCATATTCCTCCGGGGTTTGGGGTAATTCCAATCCCTGGGCGAAGAGGTTAACTGGCAGACAAGCTGCTAGCAGCCATATGTATTTGATCAATTTATTCACCTGGCCGGACCCATAAATTCACTCAATTTACCAAAATTGGGTTTTATTACATTATAACGGGTGTTCAAAAGAAAAGTATCCCTAATCGGGTTCATTTTTTATGCCTAAATCCAAGAGTAGCCCATCCCTCCCGATCTTCCTGGTAAATCACTGACATTCCCAGGGATTCGGCCTTTTTTAGCATATCGTCAATATCTGATGAAAAAAATCCGCTAAGAAATAGCTCTCCATCAGGTTTTAGGAGTTTAATATAGTCCACCATTTCTTCAAGCAAGGCGTTTTTGTTAATGTTGGCAAGTATGTAGTTAAATGGGCCACTGGCTTGGAGCTCTTTTACCGTACAGCATTCTGTTATCAGGCTTACATTATTGATTTTGGCATTTTCTTCTGTATTGTCTACACACAACTGACTTACATCATAGGCAACAACTTCTTTTGCATCGTTCATCGCGGCGAGGATACCCAAAACCCCGGTCCCGCAGCCCGCGTCAAGCACTTTCTTCCCTCTGAAATCGAGTGTAAGCATTGCCTCAACCATTCCCCATGTGGTGGCGTGATGGCCTGTTCCGAAGGACATCCTGGGATTTATGACAATCTCTTTTTCGATACCCTCAAGGACAGGATGAAAATCTGCCCGGATGTAAACCCTGTCCCTCACCAGTATCGGGTCATAATTTTTTTCCCACTCCTCGTTCCAGTTGATATTTTCAACTTCGAGCCATGAGCCGGAAAGCCCACTGATATGTTTATATCTCTTGAGTAGCGAGTCTACCGGCATGGTTTCCTTTCTTTCCCACGGTACTACAGCCTCAATCGCATCCTCGGTTTCTTCCATCATGTCAAAACCAAGATCCCCCAGTTCGGCGATCATCACTTCTTTCCACTCACCCGGAACGATGAGTTTGAAAAGGGCGTAGTCTGTCAAAACGATTTAGCGATATCAACGAAATCTCTGGAACTGAGACTGGCCCCACCGATCAGGCCGCCATCGACGTCTTCACAGGAAAATAAATCCGGGGCGTTCGATGGTTTGCAACTTCCCCCGTAAAGAATGGATATCCGGGAGGACAGGTCCTTTCCATACCTCTCCTCAATGTGCTTTCTCAAAGCGGCGTGCATATACTGCGCCTGGTCTGAAGTGGCAGTTTTACCTGTCCCTATAGCCCAGATGGGTTCATAAGCGATCACTACCTTAGCCATTTCGTTTTCTTCAAGATGAAAAATACTTTCGGTAAGTTGCTTGGTCACATACTGGTAGGGGTCGCCATGTTCACGGATTTCCAGGGGTTCGCCACAGCAGAAAATGGGGATCATGCCTTGATTGAGGACTGCATCGACTTTCCTTGCCAATTGCTCATTGGTCTCAGAAAAATACTCCCTTCGCTCACTGTGACCTATGACCACATATTCTACCCCGATAGATGCCAGCATGGAGGCAGAGACCTCACCGGTAAAGGCTCCGCTATTTTCCCAATGACAATTTTGTGCCCCGAGAAAGACATGGGATTCTTCTGGTAACAGGGAGGAAACGGGTTTTAGAAAAGGGAACGGAGGGATGATAACGAGTGTAACGTCATCGGTCAATTCGTCTCCTGCCATATGGACCACTTCGGAAGTCAGTGAGAGAGCGCCCTCATGGTCTTTGTTCATTTTCCAGTTACCTGCGACAATATTCTTTCTCATGATCGGATTGTTTCAGGTCCAAAGATCAAAATAAGATCGATTTGATCAAACCCTTATTTGCCGGGGTTCCAGCGAATGCCCAGGTAGAATTCCCTACCGTGCAGGGGAGAGAAAGAATAGCTGGTGTCAAAATAAGGACTGAATCCGGAGGAAAAGTTGGGATCATTGTATCCCACCAAAGGAGATAACTCCTGTTGGTAGTTAAAGAGATTCTGAACTCCAACATAGACTGAAGTTTCAGCATTGAATTGTTTTTGAACCTGGAAATTCTGCATGGAAAATGGAACGGACCTCGTGGGCCGTGGAGAGCCAAAAGGATTACCGTTCTCATCGAGGTCGTATACCTCGGGTAACTGCATTGGTCCAGAAATATTAGCGGTGTATGCAAGGGTGATATCAGCTTTTCTCCATAAGTAGTTCAGAGTAAAGACTCCACTCCAATCCGGGGCAAACTCGATGGCTCTTTTACCCTCATCACTGATCTCGACAGCTCTTTGAAATGTGGCTCCGGCAACCAAGCCGAGACCATTTACCCATTGCTGTGTAAGATTGGCACTGATTCCCTTAGTTTCCGCGGTACCATCTATGTTTCGGTAAATAATCTGTCCGGGAGTGTCATAATCCGGAATGATCTTGTTTGAAAAATGCGTGTAATACAGGTCGAGATCAAACATTCCCTGGGATTCTCCGAGTACGAATGCATGGTTGGCATTAAGGGTGATATTATAACTTTCTTCAGGCCTGAGTTCTTCCTCAATTACCACCTGTCGTTGACCAGTTACAAAGGCATGGTCTTCAGTGAACAGGTTGACCAGCTTAAACCCTGTCCCGGTATTGAGCCGGAAAGTCGTATAAGGCCAGGGATTGTACTTAACACTGAACCGGGGGCTCCATTCAAGTTGGTAGTCCCGATGGAAATCAGCTCTCAATCCACTGAGCAAGGTTACTTTTTTGGATACTATCCACTCGTCCTGAACAAACAGCCCGGGTGTGAACTGGTTGTCCGGATAGTTTGAACCATCCGTCAATTCTGTTGCCACCGTATTATCATCATACAATTGCGACCTCAAAGTTAACCCCGTGAGAAGCCGGTGATTTTCCAGGTCCTTTCGCCAGGTGAAATTTCCGAATAGTATCGATTGTTCTGCCCTGTAGTGGTCCGCGCCATAATAACTATCCTGCTCATGATGACTAAAGGAATAATCAAGATTAAAGCCGGATCCGAACTCATATTTACCGAACAACTCGCTTCGGTAGGTGTAAATGCTCTCCCCGTAGACCGTATCGTCGCCTCGCAATTCCCGGTAGGCCCTATCTTTCAGGAATTCCTCTACACCATTTCGCCGATCTTCAAAATAGAGTTTTCCGGTGATGGTAAATAGTTTCCCGCTCTTTCGGTTGATGTTCCATCGGGAAAACAGGGATATCCTATCCAGGCTAGCCATATCTCCAAAACCATCGGCATTGTCATCATCAAAGTCGTTGATGTACGCATAATTGATACCCACGTACCCCCTATGTTTCCCTGACCTGGGTGAGAAGGCTATATTTCCGAACGATTCAAGATGGGAGGTACCCATGATATCCAATGAAAAGAGCGGATGTTCGTCAGGGTCTTTGGTAATGATGTTAATTACTCCTGCTACAGCCTCAGATCCGTACAAAGTTGAGCTGGGACCTTTGATCACTTCGAAGCGGTCGATAATTGAGGTCGGGATACCATTCAGGCCATACGTCGCGGCAAGGCTACCATAAATCGGAGTGCCGTCCATAAGTACTGCCGTGTAAGGCCCGGGCAGCCCATTAATGCTTATACTATTTGTGTAACAAACTCCGCACGCCACTACTTCCTGCACCCCGTTAATCATAGAAATCCCCTCCACCAGATTGGTTGGGGCGAAATTCTTCATGAGGTATTCGCTGGTTACAACTTCCACTTTAACCGGGGAGGACTTGAGATAGGTCTCATACTGGGTACCGGTGACCACTACCTCATTTAATCCGAGGGAGTTTTCCATAAGAACTATGGGATCCAGGTGGGTCTTTCCGGAGACAGTAACGGTTTGTTCATGGCGGTCATAACCGACCGAGGATATAATCAACTTGTAACTGCCATCCTCAAGCTCAAGGCTGAAGAAACCATTTTCGTCTGAGTTGGTTCCTATGCGTGAATCTTTTACGCCAATATTTACATAGGGAATCCCCGAGGAGTTAGTATCTACTATTCTCCCTTCAATCCCCTGGGCTTTCACCTGCAGGAATACCAGTGTTATAAACGCAAAGGCTATAACTATCCTCATTTTGCCCAATTGAAATTATTTGTTAGCAAAATTAAAATTTAATTTAAGACTAATCAAATTTAATTTTTAGACTAGACTAAAAAAGAGGATATAATAAAACCCGGTACAGACCGGGTAGATGATTAATTGTCGAATGCCAGTCCGAAAGATTTGCCCTTTCGGGCTGAATTATCAGTGGTCTTGGCATTTTCTGACTCACTGAATACCTTGTCAAACCAATAGCAATAATCTGAGTACTGCACGCAATTCTTAAGCGCATTTCCATTGACTTGTATCGTGATAATACTCTCTTTGCCAACCCATTCCATAAATGAAAGGTACTGATTATCAGGGAGGTCACTCAACCGAATGTAGTCGATTCCCCTGTAGTTGCTAGATTCCAGTTTTTCCATTACATCTATATTTCTTTACCAATTGATTGGTAACCCATTCAAAAAATTTAGGTTTCACCGGAAGGACAATATAAAGTAAAATTTTTAATTAGGAGGATTTGCCTACGTAATATCTAGGGGGTCTTTTCTTTAAAATGCGGGTGAGGGGGACCAGTTAACCTGAAACGGGAAGAACCAGTTTACAGCTGAATCTGTCCTTTGATCGGAGTACATTTATGTCTGCCAGGGGGCCATAGATGATATCCAGTCGCTGCCGCACGTTATTTAATCCAATTCCTTTTCCCTTGTCGGGAATATCCCGGGGATCGTACGGATTGGAAATTTCAATGTGGAGTTGTGTACCTTTTTTATACGCTTTGAGGTAAATGGTAGCCCCTTCTATTGAGTCATAAACCGAATACTTCACCGCATTTTCGATCAGGGGTTGCAGGATGAGAATAGGAACTTCCACCTGGCGTGCAGCATCATCAATGGTCATTTCAAGGTTTAGCCTGTCCCCGAATCGGGTTTTCTCAATATCGAGAAACAACGAGACGTTTTGAATTTCTTCGTCGAGATATACTTTCTCTTCCTTTCCTTTCCCCAGAGAATAGCGAAGAAAATCTGATAATTTGACCACCATATTCCTGGCCCGGTCCGGGTCAGTTATAGTAAGGGAACTAATCGAATTGAGGCTATTAAAGATGAAGTGCGGATTGAGTTGCGTTTTTAAGAGGTTGAGTTCCGCTTCGTTGAGCAGGCTTTTCAACTCCACTTCTCTTTTCTCTCTTTCATCCAGGAATTCGCGATACCGGGTGAAGTAAAAGACCATTACCATCAGGATGTACATCAGGATGCATGTAAATATCTTTCCTTGTAGCAGACCCGCTGGTAGTTGAGTTATGTCCTCGAGTAGCATTCTCTCTGTTCTTGCGGACAGGTAAATACTGGAATAGGTCAGCAAGGCACCAAGGGCAATATGGGCAATACTTAATTCGGGCAGGTTCTTGATCCCGAGATCCATATATCTGATTGCAAACCAAGCTGAAAATCCGAGGGCAATTAATATGCTACAGAAAATCAGGGCATCGTATATCCCCGGGTTGGCTGGAACATCATAATAGAACAAAACCGCGGCAGTGTATACCGCGGTTAAGCTTAATGATATAATTAGGTAATATGTTAGTTTTTGGCCTTTCAACTCCTGGCTCTCAGTTTCACTTCACCCCCTCCAAAGAGGACGGTTCCGGTAATGATGAGTTTACTTCCCTCATCCTCGAGGTTGATACCACCCCTCTCATCGGAGTACCCGCCAAAAATAGAGGTTACTCTTACTTCCACATTCATTTCGGGGTTGACATAAATCGTTCCACCACCAAAAAGGACAAAAAGGTCAATTACGTGGTCTCCCGGTTCTAATTTCGCTTTTGAAAGGTCAACTTCCACACCGCCAAATATGGCGCTTAGCTTTCCACCTTTGAACTTTTGGGAATGAACGGTTCTTTCTACTCCACCAAAAATGGCGACTTCATCAATAGTGTCCATGGGATGCGCTCCTGTATTGGGTGTATCAGGCACATTCCTTCGCCTGAAAAGTATAGCGATACCTACGGCAATCAACGCTACCGGCCATAAGGACCAGATCCTTACATCGATCACATCTGCAGTAAAGAATACTGCACCTATAATCAATAATGTGATTCCAGGGCCTGACTTTTCCCTCACGAGGAGCAGGAAGAGCCCGACTAGAAATAAGAAGGTATACCACTTAGTGAAATAATAAGGGATATGTAAATCGTATAGATCCAGGTTATCGAAGAGGAACAATGCGCCCAGGAAAATCATCAAGAGGGCGAAGCCTATTTTTCTGCTGTTTGTAGATGCCATGATTATGAGTCTTTTTTGGTTTCACCGGTATTAGAACCGTTAATTTGCCGCCGATTGCTATCTCCATCAAGGTGTCGGACTAACGTCACCACACCAATGAGTATGAGGATAACCGGCCAATAATTGAATACATCCCGCATACTGATATCGAATATTCTTGGTAACAGAAATGCTGTACCGATAGTAATTAACACTAATCCCCCTTCCCACTTTTCCTGGGTTATAATGATGAGGAAACCGATTCCTATCAATAGAAATTGCCAGGTAAAGAAGTACCAGGGGATAAAGAAGAAGTTAAGCTTATCCAGTAGCAGTATGGACCCGACCACGATCAGGATTACTGCTAATACGGATTTTCTGTCTGAAGCTGCCATAATTTTAGATTAGTTGTAATGTCTATTCAAATGTACGGCTCCTGTGACCTCCGGGGCATAGTCTATCGGTCAGTGACGGATGAGTATCGGTCAACGACGGGGTTTTTTAGGTTACGAGGAGACGGGGAGACGAGGTAACAAGGCGTCCATCCCCTCGTCCCCTTGTCTCCTTGTCTCCCTTGAACTAACTTTACCCAAAATCACAGAGCAATGAGCTATCGCATTGAAAAAGACACCATAGGCGAGGTACAAGTGCCCGCTGACAAATACTGGGGGGCGCAGACTGAACGCTCCCGGAATAATTTTAAAATTGGCCCTGCTGCCAGCATGCCACTGGAGATTGTATACGGCTTTGCCTACCTGAAAAAAGCAGCGGCACACACCAACTGCCAGCTGGGAGTATTGAGTGAGGAAAAGAGGGACCTTATTTCGAAAGTTTGTGACGAGATTTTGGCCGGGGAACATGATGAGCAGTTTCCATTGGTTATCTGGCAAACCGGAAGTGGCACACAATCAAATATGAACGTCAATGAAGTCGTCGCAAACCGCGCTCATGTGATAAATGGCGGAAGCCTGGAGGATGATGAGAAGGTCATCCATCCCAATGACGATGTGAACAAATCGCAAAGCTCCAATGATACTTTTCCAACCGGGATGCACATTGCCCTTTATAAGAAAGTGGTGGAGGTGACTATTCCGGGAGTTGAAAAGCTCAGGGATACCCTTAGGTCAAAGTCGTCCCAATTCATGGATGTTGTCAAAATCGGCCGTACGCACCTTATGGATGCAACACCGCTTACACTTGGGCAGGAATTTTCGGGTTATGTTTCACAACTCGACCATGGATTGAAGGCTCTCGGGAATACCCTGGATCACTTGTCTGAGTTGGCCCTGGGTGGCACCGCGGTAGGTACCGGGATCAATACGCCGGAAGGCTATGCAGAGCTTGTGGCAGAAAAAATAGCCGACTTTACCGGACTACCTTTTACGAGTGCAAGTAACAAATTCGAAGCGCTGGCGGCGCATGATGCATTTGTGGAAACCCATGGCGCCCTTAAGCAATTGGCAGTTTCATTGAATAAGATCGCCAACGACATCCGGATGTTATCGAGCGGGCCCAGGTCGGGAATCGGGGAAATTATCATTCCCGCTAATGAACCCGGGTCTTCGATTATGCCCGGAAAAGTGAACCCCACGCAATGTGAGGCGATGACCATGGTTTGTGCCCAGGTCATGGGCAATGATGTTGCTGTAACAGTCGGGGGCACCCAGGGCCACTACGAATTGAATGTTTTCAAGCCGGTGATGGCTTACAACTGTCTGCAGTCTGCTCAATTAATCGGGGATGCCTGTGTATCCTTCAACGACAATTGTGCCGTTGGAATCGAAGCCAATGAGAAGAGGATTAAAGAACTGGTAAATAATTCCCTGATGCTCGTGACGGCCCTGAATACCAAAATTGGATATGAGAAAGCCGCCAAGATCGCCAAAACAGCTCATGCCAATGGTACGACGCTCAAAGAAGAGGCGGTAAACCTTGGCTATCTGACCCCCGAGGAATTTGATGAGTGGGTTCGGCCTGAAGAGATGACCGGCAGTATGAAAGGCTAAGTTTTAGGTAGATTCTACTGTTTTCAACAAATTTTGTTACTTTTATTATGAAACCATTTTAACCTGACATGAAAAAACTAAATGTTCTCTATTTTTTGCTGGCAGCTTTTCTCCTGGCTGCGAACACCAGCTATGCGCAATTAGATAAAGCAGAGAAAAAGGAGTGGAAAAATAAGGCAAAACAATACAAGAAGAATCCCGCTGCCCTAAAGCAGTTGGTGGACGACAATGGCTCGCTGAATGCAGAAGTAAGCCAATTGAAAACCGAGGTTCAAAACCTTGAGTCCAGGGTAGCCGATAAAGACGCGACTATTTCTGAACTACAGGCGAGCATCCAGAAATTCCGATCAGACCTGCAGGCGGAGAGGGCAAAGGTTGCAGAAATGCAAGCCAAACAAACACAAGAACCCGCCGGTATGGAATCCGGAACCAAAATGGTAGACGGTGTTGTATTCCGTGTTCAAATTGGTGCGTTCAGGAATAAGGATCTCTCAAAGTACTTTGATAACCACGAGAATTTTGCCGGTGAAACTGATGAAGATGGAACCCAGAAATTTACCATCGGACAATTCAGGGATTACTGGGAGGCCGACACCTTTAAGAAGTATCTTCGTGAAATGGGTGTAAAAGATGCCTGGATTGTTCCTTACAAAGACGGTACAAGGGTAGACATCAAAGAAGTTCTCGAAGGAGTTATTCAGAACGACTAAAAAATAAAATTACCTACATTTGAAGAAGCAGTAACATCAGTTGCTGCTTCTTTTTTATGCCTATGGAAAAACGCTGGATCATCGGGGAACAACCAAAAGAGAGTGAGGTGGACGCTCTCTCCAGCAAACTCAATATCAGTCCGGCAATAGCATCCGTACTCATTCAAAGAGGCATTTCAGACTTTGAGAGTGCAAGGAATTTTTTCCGCCCCGATATTTCACGTTTACACGACCCTTTCCTGATGAAGGATATGGAAGAGGCGGTTGATCGTCTCAACAAGGCAATTGAGAACAAGGAACATATCCTGATCTATGGAGATTACGATGTGGACGGAACTACATCAGTGGCCCTGGTCATGGGAATCCTCAGGGATAAAGTGGAGCGCTTGAGTTATTATATCAATGACCGGTCGGATGAAGGATATGGGATTTCAGAACAGGGAATCCTTTGGGCGGAAGAAAATGATGTGACATTAATTATAAGCCTGGATTGTGGAATAAAGGCGGGAAAACTGGTCAGTAAGGCTAAGCAAAAGGGAATTGACTTCATAATATGTGACCATCATACCACAGGCTCGGAACTTCCCGATGCGGTCGCAGTACTCGACCCAAAAAGAGAAGATTGCAATTACCCTTATAAGGAGCTCAGCGGTTGCGGGGTAGGATTCAAATTGATGCAGGGTTTATTTAAAAAGCGAGACCTTGAACAGTCAATACTTTTTAAAAGGCTGGACCTTGTTGCGGTGAGCATTTCAGCTGATATAGTACCGATCACCGGAGAGAACAGGATATTGTGTTACTATGGCCTGAAGGCATTGAACACCGATCCGTTACCGGGCCTGAAAGCACTAATAGACCTGAGTAGCCAGGGCAAATTGGACGTTACAGGCGTTGTGTTCGGATTGGCTCCAAGGATAAATGCGGCGGGAAGAATGGCCCACGCACGTGGTGCAGTAGATTTATTGCTGGCGCCTGATCTGCCCGCAGCGAGGAAAATTGCAGAAGAGGTAAATGAGAATAATACAAGGAGAAGGACATTCGATACCAGTATCACCAAGGAAGCGCTTGAAATAATCAGGTCCTGGCCTGATCGGAAAAGCAGTGTGGTTTTCAAGGAAGATTGGCACTTGGGGGTATTGGGGATTGTAGCCTCTCGATGCATTGAACATTTTCACAAGCCCACGATTGTGCTTACCCGGTCCAATGGAAATATTACAGGGTCTGCACGGTCAGTTCCCGGGTATAACATTTATGATGCCATCAATCAATGCAGTGACCTGTTAACCAAGTTCGGGGGCCACGATTATGCCGCCGGTTTAACCCTGAACCCCGAAAGGCTTCAAGAATTCACTGACCGGTTTGAGCAGGTCGTGGCCTCAACGATTGAGGAAGAATTACTGAAACCACCAGTGTTTATTTCGACCAGTCTGTCATTTGATAAAATCAGCATGAATTTTGTGAATGTGATTGAGCAAATGGAACCCTTCGGACCGGGAAATGAGGCCCCGGTGTTTTATTCGGATCACGTGTATTTTTTAAGAAAGGTGGATGTACTTAAGGAAAAACACATAAAATTTGTAGCTGGACAAAAGGGGGCCATGAAGACATTCGAGGCTATAGGGTTTGGTATGGCAGATTATGCCGACAAGATCAATGGGCGTGACACATTCAGGATGGCTTATTGTGTGGAAAAGAATTACTATAGGGGTGAGACCACCATTCAACTGAGAATAAAGGATATACAATGCAATTGAGGGCAGAAAACCTGGTAAAGGTATATAAGAAGCGCAAGGTGGTGGATGATGTTTCCATCGAAGTGAACCAGGGAGAGATCGTAGGTCTGCTCGGCCCCAATGGTGCCGGTAAAACCACCTCCTTTTATATGATTGTGGGACTGATTAAACCCAACCAGGGAAATATATTTCTGGATGACCAGGAAATCACGGACTTGCCTATGTTCCGACGCGCCAAAAAGGGTATTGGCTACCTGGCACAGGAACCATCCGTATTCAGGAAGCTTACGGTAGAAGAAAATATCCAGGCAGTGCTTGAAATGCGCAATCTTTCCAAGAAGGAACAGAAAGAAACCACCGAAGAATTATTAGAGGAATTCAGCCTGACTCATGTGAGAAAAAATATGGGGATTGTCCTTTCAGGAGGAGAAAGGCGAAGAACGGAGATTGCCAGGGCGCTTGCTGTAAATCCTCATTTTGTTCTACTCGACGAACCCTTTGCCGGGGTGGATCCCATTGCCGTTGAAGAAATCCAGTCCATAGTGGCTCGCCTGGTGAAAAAGGATATCGGCATCCTCATCACCGATCATAACGTTAATGAAACGCTTTCGATCACCGATCGTGCTTACCTTATGTTCGAAGGCAAACTGCTTAAATCAGGTACTGCCGAAGAACTCGCAGAAGATCCATTGGTCAGAAAAGTATACCTCGGTCAGCACTTTGAGCTGAGAAGAAAACTTCGCGAGGATTTGTAACATTGACCTGAGTTCCGCGCTTTTATTATATTTTTGTAGGCTTGAAGATTATCAATTCCATATTATCATGGGCCCTCAGGAAGCGCATTCACCAGATTGAGCTGTTCCTGAAATACCCCCATGATGTTCAGTCGGAAGTATTTGATCAGTTGATCAAAATGGGCTCCTCCTCCGAGTTTGGCAAGAAATACGATTTCAAGACCATAAAAGATTACAACACCTTCAGGGAAAGGGTGCCCATTCACTCCTATGAAGAGATGTACCCCTACATCGAGCGCCTCATGCGCGGGGAGCAGCAGATATTATGGCCCACAGAGGTGAAGTGGTTTGCAAAATCTTCCGGAACCACCGGGGCGCGGTCCAAGTTTATCCCCATGACCAATGAAGCCCTGGAGGATTGCCATTTCAAGGGGGGCAAGGACATGCTTTCCATTTACGTCAATAATTACCCGGAGACTAAACTCTTCGAAGGCCGGGGTCTTGCCATTGGTGGATCGCACCAGATCAATGAATTCGATCCGTCGGCGAGCTCATACTATGGGGATGTCTCGGCTGTGATCATGCAGAACCTGCCCGTTTGGGCACAGATCATTCGCACTCCCAGTCTTGAAGTGGCGCTGATGGACAATTGGGAAGAGAAGATTGAGGAAATGGCCAAGGCCACAACAAAGGTTAATGTTACGAACCTGTCTGGGGTACCCACATGGACGATTTTTCTTTTACAGAAAATTGTCGAGCGGGCGGGAGTAAAGAATATCCTGGAAGTATGGCCCAACCTGGAGGCCTTTTTTCATGGGGCCGTGGCATTCGGTCCTTACCGTGAACTGTTCAAGGAGCTCATTCCCACACCGAATATGAACTACATGGAGACCTACAATGCCTCCGAGGGCTTTTTCGGGTTGCAGGACCAGACGGATAATCACGATTTACTGTTGATGCTGGACTACGGTATTTTTTACGAATTTATCCCTATGTCAGAATGGGAGAAGGAACAACCTCACGCCATACCGCTCCATGAGGTGGAGAAAGATGTCAACTATGCAATGGTTATTTCCACTAATGCGGGGTTGTGGAGATACAAGATCGGTGATACGGTTAAATTCCAATCGACTGACCCTTACCGAATTACCATATCAGGGAGGACCAAACATTTTATCAATGCCTTTGGAGAGGAGGTCATTATTGAGAACGCAGAAAAAGCGGTTTCCAGGGCATGTTCGGCCACCGGGGCACTGATTGACAACTTCACCGCGGCACCCATTTACATTGAAAATGGGAAACGGGGAGGTCATGAGTGGGTGATTGAGTTTAAATCCATGCCCGACAGTGTGGAGCGGTTCAGAATCATTCTTGATGAAGCCCTTCGGGAGATCAACTCGGATTACGATGCTAAGCGGCACAAGGACATTGCCCTCCTCCCTCCCGAGGTGCATGTGGCCCCCGAGGGCACTTTCTACCAATGGATGAAAAAGCGGGGAAAGCTGGGCGGACAAAACAAAGTGCCAAGGCTGTCGAACAACCGGGACTACATTGATGATCTGATGTCACTACTATCTGACCGCTGATAAAATACCACTGGTAAAGGCCTTATTTTAGCTATTATTTCGTGGATTAAAACTATTGGAAATGGGAAAGTCACTCACACTTTTGTTACTGTTCGCGAGCGCACTGTCTTTTGCTCAACCCCCACAAACGGATCCCCGGCATTACGGGATCATTGAAGCGGTTGAAGCAGAACGTATTGAAAAGGACATTCGCAAATTGGTAATCTTCGGAACCAGGCATACACTTTCGGATACCGTTTCGGAGACCCGGGGGATAGGGGCTGCACGACGATGGATCAAGAGTGAATTCGACAGGATATCGGCCGACTGCGGTGGCTGCTTGGAAGTGTCATTCCATAGAAATACAGTGGAAGGGGATCCCAATACCCGGATCAAGGAAGATGTGGAGATTGTGAATGTGGTGGCTATTCAGCGGGGCACCCAATACCCCGATCGATACATCATCATGTCAGGAGATATTGACTCCCGGATCAGCAATGTGATGAATGCGGAAGATGATTCTCCTGGTGCCAACGACAATGCTAGCGGGATGGCGGGCACCATGGAAGCGGCAAGGGTACTTTCGAAGTTCAAATTTGCCTCCTCCGTTATGTATGTGGGTCTTTCCGGTGAGGAGCAAGGCCTTTTTGGTGGCAAGTTCCTGGCAAAAGACATGAAGGAAAAGGGCTGGGAAGTAATAGGGATTCTCAACAATGATATGATCGGAAACATCGAAGGAGTGGATGGGGTAATCGAAAACAATACCTTCCGGGTTTTCTCCGAGCCGACTCCGGTTACCGAAACCGAACGCGAAAGAGCCAGGCGGAGGACTACCGGTGGCGAAATTGACGGAGTATCACGGCAGCTTGCCCGATACGTGGATGCCATGACCTCCCGGTATTTCACCAATCTCGATGCGATTATGATCTATCGGCTCGACCGCTTCGGGCGCGGTGGGCATCACCGTCCCTTCAATGACGAGGGTTTTGCCGGAGTGAGAATCATGGAAACTCACGAAAACTATGTTCGGCAGCATCAGGATTTGCGGACGGAAGATGGCATCAAGTACGGGGACGTGATTGAAGGAGTAAACTTCGACTATGCCGCAAAGCTTACCGGGGTAAATGCGATCACTCTGGCGGGCCTTGCCTGGGCACCCCGGGAACCTCAGAATGTAAGGATCGGGGGAGCCGTACGCCCGTCCACTACGTTGTCATGGGACGAGGCAGAAGATGATCATGTGATGGGATACAAAATTTACTGGCGTGAAACCACCGCCCCTCAATGGCAGCAAAGCCGTTATGTCGGTGATGTCACCGAGTTCACACTGAAGGGAATGGTAATCGATAATTACCTGTTTGGCGTAGCTTCCGTCAGTGACGATGGTAATGAAAGTGTGGTAGTATTTCCGGGGGGGACGCTTAGGAGGAGGTAGGGTCTAAACCAAAATCCTTCCCAATTCCCCTCACGATAGATATATATAGTAGTAGGACCATATTTCCTGCAATATAGATCACGTCATCAATACTGGTACCGAAAATAAGCCTGGTAGCCAGGGCTCCAAGCATTACGATAGCAAGTACTGCTGCACCGTATCTCCAGGCTCGTGGAATCAAAAGGGCAATGCCCCCTCCAAATTCGAGCACTCCGATGAAATACATAAAATACTTTCCGTAGCCCCATCTTTCAATAAAAGCAGTGGACCAGAACCCCTCGGGATCAAATTTCATCCAACCATGCTGGATGTAAAGATATGCCAGGTTGGCGGAGATAAGGTAAAGAAGGATTTGTTTGAAGAGTTTCATAATGATAGAGGTTGAGAGTTAAATATAATTAAATCATTCATGAGGTATTTTACCACAAAGACCTGCCAGAGGCAGTCAAGCTCAACAGACTACAGACCATTTTCCAACCGACCAACCCACTAACTCTCTCAACCACTCAACCACTCAACCACTCCACCACTCAACTACTCAACCACTCCACCACTCAACTACTCAACCACTCCACCACTCAACCATTGCCCCCATTGCTCTTCCTTCTTCACCACATGACCAAGGTCATAGAATCAAACGAAGCTCTTTGGTAAATTGCACCCACTATGAAGTACCTGATTAAAGCCTTGCTTATTATTTTAATCCCGTGCTCATGTTCTCCACCTATGAACCAGGAGACTGTCAATTATGAGGGGGAAACCATTCTTGTGGGACCATTGGATTGGGAAGGCCTGACAAGTCCTCCTTATGAAACATGGTTTAACGAGTATTACCTGGATTACCGGGTAGATACAGCTTCCCTGGCAACCCTCGGGACCGGGCTGAATGATGTGGAAATTATCATGTTCCTCGGTACGTGGTGCAGTGACAGCCAAGTGCAGGTACCGCAGTTTTATAAAATACTAGACCATGTCGGGTATGATATTTCACGCATGACGGTATATGGACTCGAACAACTGGAATCTGAAGAACTGGTCAGCGCCGGAGGTTATGAAAAAAATTATGATGTCAGTTTTGTGCCCACTATGATCTTCCTCAGGGACGGTCGGGAAATCGGAAGAATCACCGAATATCCTGAGCTTACCCTTGAAAGGGATCTGGCAAAAATTTCACAGTTATATTAGTTGAAGTAAAACGAACTGAAAGTTTCGTAAATTATCAAATAAATACTACGCAAAATGAATACCAAGCCTACCTCAATAGCCAGAATCTTCCTCGGATTATTTCTTGTTGTATATGCTCTAAATATGTTCCTTCATTTTATTCCGGCAGGATACGGGGATATGCCCGAGGAAGCCAGGGTATTTATTGACGCCGTGGTAGCCTACCTGCCCTTTCTCTATTTATTCGAGATTATTATTGGCCTGTTTTTGATCTTTAATAAATGGACATCGTTGATTCTGATTGTCTTATTTCCCCTAACCGTAGCTTTCCTCATCTTTAATATGGTAAACTGGGATTTCCGTGAATTCTGGCCGGCATTGGTGGTCGCTTTTTTGAATATTTACCTGCTGATCGATCGGAAGGAGAAGTATATGCCGCTTTTTGATTAGCAAACAGCTAACGGTTAGGAGAGGATAGATGATAATTAGAGTTAACTTTTCACGCAAAGGCGCAAAGCTTTAAGTTTCCCCAGATTAACACTTGCCACTTTCCCAGCCAAAGGATGATCGGCCTCTGGCCGACACTCTGCACTTTTAACTTTTGCCTTTTGCCTTTTGACTTCCCTAAGGGATCCATTTTACATCACCAAAATCCGGTTTCCTCTTCTCCAGGAATGCATTTCTCCCCTCTTTCGCCTCCTCGGTCATATAGGCGAGGCGGGTGGCTTCACCGGCGAATACCTGCTGGCCTACCATGCCGTCGTCGGTGAGGTTGAACGCGAATTTCAGCATTTTGATGGAGGTGGGTGATTTTTCAAGAATCTCCAATCCCCACTGGTAGGCGGTTTCCTCGAGTTCAGCATGGGGTATTGCTGCATTCACCATACCCATATCGCAGGCTTCCTTTGCTGAATAATTCCTGCCGAGGAAGAAGATCTCCCGGGCTTTTTTCTGTCCCACCATTTTGGCCAGGTAAGCAGAACCATACCCACCATCGAAACTGGTGACATCCGCATCGGTTTGTTTGAAGATGGCATGCTCTTCACTGGCAAGGGTCAGGTCGCAGACTACATGGAGACTGTGACCACCACCTACGGCCCAGCCGGGTACCACGGCGATGACTACTTTGGGCATGAACCGGATAAGGCGTTGAACTTCAAGGATGTTGAGCCTGGGCATTCCCTCATCATCGACATAACCCTGGTGGCCCCTGGAGCGCTGATCGCCTCCACTACAAAATGCCCAGCCCCCGTCTTTAGGGGAGGGTCCTTCTCCTGAGAATAGCACAACGCCGATACGTGTGTCCTCCCTGGCATCGAGAAAGGCTTCATATAGTTCTGCCACGGTCTTTGGCCGGAAGGCGTTTCGCACCTCGGGACGATTGAACCCAATCCTGGCAATTCCGTGGTCTTTTGACTTTTTATAAGTAATGTCTTCGTACTCCTTTACAGTGATCCAGTTTATATCTGCCATTTTCTAGAAATTTGCGACAAAGTTAGCAAATACTGAGCTTCTGTCTCTGCCCGTTTTTTGTTAACTTCAACAATGGGAAGGCCTGCTTCAAAATCCGAACTCTTAACCGCCAGTGCCGATAATTACAATAAGCTGATTGATTATATCAACAATCTGGACGACGAAGCCCGGAATGCCGAGTTTCCACCAGAGTACATGAATAGAAATATCCGGGATGTAGTGGCTCATTTGTACCACTGGCACCTGATGTTCATGAAGTGGTATTGGGATGGAATGAATGGTGCAAAACCACATATCCCGGCAGAGGGATACACCTGGAAGACGGTTCCGGAACTCAACCGATGGATCAGGGAAAAGTACACAGATAAATCGCTGGATGAAATGATTAAAGAGCTGGTTCATAGTCATGGTCAGGTTATGGAGATCATCAAGGATTACCCGGCTGATGAAATGTTTGTGAAGAAGAAACTCAAATGGACAGGTACGACCTCCCTTGGCTCCTACCTGGTAGGGGCCACGTCTAGCCATTATGACTGGGCCTTTAAACTCATAAAGAAGTGTCTGAAACAAAAAAGTGTCATATGAGAATCACATTTGCCGTAGTAATTGCTTTACTCACTATCCAATCTTATGCACAACCCTCCGTCGATGCCAGCCAGCGATGGATTGAAAAAGAGGGGGCCAATATCCTGTCAGAATTTGTGGAACTCCTGAAAATCCCCAATCATGCTTCTGACCTGGAGAACATTAATAAGAATGCAAATTTGATCAAGGACAGGTTTGAAGCCCGTGGATTTGGGATGAGGCTCCTGGAAGAAGAGGGAGCTCCTCCGATAGTCTACGGGGAGCATCTCGTTAAAAATGCCACGCGCACACTTTGCTTTTATGTTCACTACGATGGCCAACCGGTAGACCCTCAACTCTGGGTGCACGATGCCTTTGAGCCCAAAATGTATGATGAGAGCATGTATATGGGGGGTAAGGAAATACCCATGCCTAAACCGGGTGATGAGATTTCTGAAAACTGGAGGATTTACGCCAGGTCTGCCAGTGATGATAAAGCACCGCTCATTGCTCTCCTTGCGGCCGTAGATGCATTGAAAGAAAGCGAGATTGGATATACCTCCAACATCAAGCTGTTTTTCGATGGGGAGGAAGAATCGAGTTCTCCTCATATTGAGACATATTTCACGAAATATGGCGATCTCCTGGACGATATTGATGTCTGGCTGATGTGCGATGGATCCGTGTATCAATCCGGGGATCCGTCTTTTAAATTTGGAGGCAGGGGTATTACCGGTATGCAATTGACCGTTTACGGGGCACTTCGTCCCCTGCACAGTGGCCATTATGGAAACTGGGCACCGGTGCCCGGCCAGAGACTTGCTGAATTATTGGCGAGTATGAAGGATGAGAAGGGAAATGTAGTGATCGAAGGTTACTACGACAGTGTGGAACCTCTAACTGATTTTGAGAGGGAAATGCTCAATAATACTCCCAATATTGATGCTCAGATCAAGGAGGAACTGGGCCTAGCCTGGACCGAGGGAAATGGAGAGGCATTGAATGAACGCTTGCTCCTGCCCAGCCTAACGGTAAAAGGACTCAGCAGTGGTTCAGTCGGTGAAAAGGCAAGGAATATCATCCCGAGCTTTGCCATTGGGGAATTGGGCATGAGATTGGTAAAAGGCTGCGATCCGGATCATATGCTTAACCTGGTAGAAGCCCATATTGAAAAGGAAGGTTGGCATATTGTCCGGGAGGATCCCGATATGGAAACCCGGAAAAAGTATCCGAAAATTGTCAAAGTGATCAGGGATCCCGATGGCTTTCCCGCCACACGGGTGAATATGGAACAGCCTGAAATCCTCAATGTGGTGAACGGGGTAAAATCATTCACCGGGGATGCTGTATTCCTTGTGAGTAGCGGAGGCTCCAACCGTGTCAACGATGCGATCTATAATGTTCTGAAGACACCGGCTATATCAGTCAACATGGTCAATCACGATAATAACCAGCATGCGGAGAATGAGAATGTAAGGGTGGGTAATCTATGGTATGGCGTGAAACTGATGTCCGTACTGCTTACGCTCCCTAATGATTTGCCGAAGAAGTAAACGTAGTTTATAGTTTCTCGCACAACCTTCACTTTGCTTCGGATATTTAAACACGCACTAGAACTTTAAGTTTATTCCTTGAGCCTTAGTGGTAAATCTCCAAATGATAAAATGATAGTATGTTATAATGATCTACCCATCAAATAAATCTTCCTCCCTCCCTTACCCGGAATAGTTCCTTTCTCCCAGGTATAATCATCGGATTTCAGGTCTTTAAGGATTATATCCAAGTCGTCAAGGGTATAGGTCCTTGCGTTGGACACCGCCCCGTCCCAGGCAATAATCAATGGCAGTATGGGAATGAAATACGTAAATACGATCTGTTGCCAGCTCATGGGGCGGACCGTGGGCGTGATGAACAAGACCATGATAATATTGATGGGTATGGAGATCCACCATATCCACTTAGGGAAGGAATTGTCACTGATTTCATACGTGAGGATCGGTTGCCTGCTTTCCATGACACTTCTTAGGATGCGCTTCACGGCCTCCGGCTTCATATGATGCATGCTGCAGATCATGGTCCTTAGGCCGGGATGTCCGTCACCAAGCTGTGAGGCGTCTACTGGTTCGGTGAGGTAGCTGATGTGATCATTGGTTTTGTTAATAATTTCTGCACCGGCCAAATCGGGGTAGAGGTCTGTGAGAAGCAGGCTGGTGTTTTCCAACCCCTCCTGTTCTCTGATGATCTTCAGCACATCGGGCATCGGTCCACCACTTCCGCTGCAGAGGTCAACTATTTGAGATTGTGCGCTATGGGGCAAGACTTTTGCCAGTAGGTCAGCGAGAGTTTGATCAGTATTGATCAGTCGGTGTATGGCTTGTATGTACCGGGTAAGACATTGGCGTAAGAACCGAGGAAACCACGCAAAATCTTCAAACTCAAACAACTGAATACGTTTCATCTCACTTGTCAAACCTGTTATCGATCGCATCGACTGCTGTCATCAGCCGTTCATTTCCATTACCCCGGATTACTTCATAGTCAAACCCGCTCCTTTTTAATTCATTTTCAAATTGCTTGAAAAAGTAGTCCCCTCCCTCGGGGTTCTCGCGCAATGGGTCAGAAGCCCATTGCAGGTCGGGATAACAGAGGAGGTACAGATGATAGGGTTTTTTGGCAATCCACTTCTCGATCTTCTCATCCACACGGCCGTATTTGTGAAGCCCCCAAAGCTTGATTACCAGCATTTCTGTATCGCAAAAGATATACCTGTTGGCTTTGTCGATCAGGTTCTTTTCCAGCCTTCGCTGGCCCTTGGCGATGCGTAATAAATCTTGCTCTTCGTATTTATGCCCGGTTCCTTCCAGGTACTCCCGGGCATATTCAGGTACCCAAACCGTGTTATAGTGTCCCGCCAGTTCTGAGGCAAGGCTTGTTTTGCCCGTAGATTCCGGGCCTGTTAATGCAACTCTGATAATTTTGCCAGACTTTTTCTCCATGAGATCAATCCTGCAATTGCAATACCGAGAAAAACCAGGTATTGAAAACTGGTAAATGCTAATCCTTTATAAAGATACATAGGCACACTGATAATATCACCAATTATCCAGGCGATCCAGTGTTCGATCTTTTTCCGGGCCATCAACACCATAGCTACAATAAAGAACGCAGTGGTCAGGGAGTCCCAGAATGGGATATCAGCATCGGTGTAATTGGAAAGAAAATAGAACATCCCAAAAAATGAACCCACGGTGATTACAGAATAGAGAATTAATTCCTGGGGATTCAGTTTCGTAATGGGAATATGGTGTTGCTTTTCATCGCGCCGGCTCCAAACGATCCATCCATAGATGCTCATTACGAAATAATAGGCATTGATCGACATATCGGCATAAAGGCGGTTAACTGCACAGATGTAGACATAGATGGAGACGTTAACGAGCCCAGTAGGATATACCCAGATATTCTCTTTGGAGGCAAACCAAACACTGAGTAGCCCGAAAACCACGGCAAAGAGTTCCAGGGGTGTAGAATTGGATGCGCCCTGCATTATTTGTTGCCAGATCTCCTCCATCGGCCACAAAGTAAATCAATTTTAATTAAGCCTCCATTTTAATAATTTACAGTATGAGATACGGGTTTATCATTCTTAGCCTCTTATGGATGATGGGCTGTCTGCCCGCCGATAACAGATCTCCTAATGGATCGGGAAAACCAGATAATGTTGTTATTCAATACTGGCCAAACGGAAATATCAGGACTGAAATACCCATGACAAACAAAATGAAGAATGGGGTGGCAAAAAACTACTATGAAGAGGGTACCATCAGGCAAGAGATCGAATATAAAAACGGGATAAAGCAAGGTGAGTCGATTTTCTATTATGAGAATGGGAAACCTTACCGGGTCACAAATTACATCGGCAACAAGATTGAAGGCACCCGGAAACTCTATCGGGAAAATGGCAACTTGATGGCGAAGATTCCATATTCAAAGGGAATTCCCTGCGCGGGATTGAAAGAATACCTGGTGGATGGATCTCCAAGGCAGGATTACCCGAAACTGGTATTCATGGAAGTGGATGAGATATTTACCAAAAGCCTCTTGACCTTGAAAGTGAGTACCTCAAAAAAAGTGAGGAAGATTGATTTCTATTACGGTAAGTTAAAGGACGGATGTTTTGACAAGGCAAATTCAATAAAGGTTAAGCCCCGGGAAAAAGGGGAGTTGAGCTTGTTTTATCCCCTTCCCAAAGGGTCATTCGTCATGAAGGAAATCGATATTGTAGCAAGAGTGACAACAAGCATGGGAAATCCTCTCTACCTGGAAGGCCATTACAACCTGGCAGCAGAAAACCGCTAGCGCAATACCCTGAGACGCTGTTCCAGTTCAAAATTGCCCGGGGAATACCTAAGGCCTCTTTTTAATAATTCCCGTGCCTTGCTTTTATTTCCTCTCCTGAAATAATAGACGGCTGCGGTAGAATAGGCCTCGCCCAGTAGGTTGTAGGAAGTATTCATTTCAGTGGTGGATTCTGTCAATTTCTCAAATTTTTCTAACCATTCCAGGCCCTTTGAGGGATTGCTTGTAATAAAACGCCTGGATGATTCTCCCAGGTAACTCTCAGCGAGCATAGTCATGAAATGCCCATTGGCTTCAAGTGTCGCATAACGGTTTCTGTACTCATCGAGAAACTCAATGCGCTTCCCGGGATCCGGTTCGTTGGATGCAATGTGAAGGATGGAGGTGACGAGTAATCCGTTGGCATTCAGGTTTTCGGGTTTAAGCCTTGCAGCTTCTTCAAGAAAATCCAGGCCTTTTCTATACTGACCCATGTTAAATAAAACACGCCCATTTTCTACGTGAAAAATAAAAGCGATCTCGTTTTTGAGCTCCTGGCTTTCAATCCTTTCATGGATAACATTATGCACCTCAGCAAATCTTTCGGGATCGTTTTTTCTGACCAGTATTTCTTCCTTGATTTTCCCAAACTCCCCGAGGATCATGTCGCGGTCGATCCCCTGGCCCTCGAAGCGGGTCAGCCGTACATACATATCGACCGTTTCGTCATCATAGTAATCACCCCGGTTAAGGAGTTGAACACCGGTCATTAAAAGCATATACCTCAGCTTTTCACCCGGGTAAAAGAGGTAGGCCTTTTCCAACTGTGAATAGGCTTTGTTCAATTCGTCTTTTTCCAGTTTGTAAATGGCATCATTCATATATTGAAGGCCCACTAGCCTGGTCAGGTCGATATCTTCGTCGTTGAAATAATACTTATCAAACAGTGTGTTAACATCTTCCCCTTCATATTCCATCCCCGAAATGATCTTGTTTTCGGCGAGTTTCTGAATAAAGGTGCGCTTAAACGTCTCACTGTAAAGGTTGAATCCCACCCCTGGGGCAGTAGTCTCCACCAGGATTTTATCGGTTTCGGGATAGGCTACCAGGTAAACATGGGTTGGGTTCTCCCGTATTGTAAACGGAATATCCAGTGATTCAAATACCATTCCGTAGAATGCCGTTGCTGAGACACAGTTGTATTCGCCTTTTTGAAAAACATGACTGAAGTAGTTTTTCTCCCGGTACAACTGGAAAAAGCTGTTGTGAATATTGCGGTAAATCCGCTGAACCTTGACTTGTGCCTTTTTCTTATTGAGTTTGTCCAGGTTGAATTCCTCTATTGCAGTCTTATAGCGTATTCTTGCTTCCTCAAGCTCATTGAGGGTTACATCGGGGTCAACGGCGAGGAATAGTCCGAGGTAATCGGTCTCCCCCGTTTCTATGTACTGGCTGATCAGGTTTTTTTCAATACTAGAGAAGTAGGATATACTGCTTGCATCAACCACATCCTGCGCACGAGGCACCAGGGGGGTTAGCAGCAATATCAACCATACTGTTCTCAATCTATTTCAATGATGATAAGTCAACAATAAATGCATCGGGGTAGCGCCTGGAAATTTTGGATTTGAAATCGGTGGCCTTGTCCCTGTTCGGAAACTGACCGACAATCAATGTGTATATCTTAACTCCGTTGAGCACCTTCACCTGGACGGTGACATCTTTCCGATAACTTGATTTCAGGTTTTCAGAGAATCGCATGAGGTTCACCAGTTCCCTGTAGCTTCCGATCTGTACCCCATATCCTTTGGGATCGACACGTTCTACGGAAAAATCATATAGCTCCCTTTCTTCGACGGTAACATTGCTGATCGGGGCCGTGCTGAAGCCGCCACCCTTTCCCTCACCGGGATCTACCACCTCCAGTTTGACATCTGCGATACCCTGGGTGAGCATGTTCAATGCTTCCGCCGCTGACTTGGAGAGATCGATAACCCGCCCTTCCACGAAAGGCCCACGATCGTTGATCCTGACCTCAACTGTAAGTTCATTGGAAAGGTTTGTCACCTTAACCACGGTTCCAAATGGCAGGGTTTTGTGGGCGGCTGTCAGTTTATTGTGTTTATACTTCTCCCCGCTTGCCGTTAGCTGGCCTTCAAATCGATCTGCATAGTAAGAGGCTTTACCGGTTTGCGTTTGAGCCAGGCAAAAGGAAATGCTGGTAAGCAGCAGGAGTGTTGTAAGATATTTCATAGTGGTCATGTGAAAGATGAAAAAATATTGACTAAGTTAAATTGTTCACAGGTCAATATCCCGGGAAAATCGACAAAAAACATGCATAAACCGAAGGATGTCAGGATTATCAAGACGGCTGACGGATCTCATACTCTGATTGTGGATGAGATCAATGAAACTTACCATTCCACCCATGGTGCATTGACTGAGTCACAATATGTTTTTATCGAAAAGGGACTGAGTAAAATAAAGTCATTGAGCATCAGGATTCTTGAAATAGGATTTGGAACTGGCCTGAATGCCCTGCTCACATGGAAGTTTGCCAAACAAAATGGAATCTGTGTTGAATACCACTCACTTGAGGCCTTTCCCCTCGAAGAGGAGATTTACTCCCGACTGAATTATCCCGAAAAAGATATGCTTATGGAACTTCACGGTGCAGCATGGAATCAAATAGTAGGACTGGGGCAGAATTTCTCGATAGCGAAATGGCGGGTTAAATGGGAAAATTTTGAACCTGAAAAGGATAAATATGACCTAGTATTTTATGATGCCTTTGCCCCATCCCGGCAGGCAGAAATGTGGGACCCCGACCTGTTGAAAAAAATGCAAAACTCCATGAAAAGGGGAGCGATTATGGTCACATACTGCGCACAAGGGGTCTTTAAGAGAAACCTCAATGCTATAGGAATGGAGGTACATACCCTGCCGGGACCCCCCGGAAAGGCTGAAATGGTACGAGCCATTAAAGACTGATATAAAATTCGCAATCCTTACGGCTATTATTACAAATATTTCAAATAATTAGTCGTCTGAGTAACAGTTATTCATAAGTCTGCATCTTTTGCTAATTTAGCTGCTTGCCCCAATTGTAAATATGAGTTCTCTAAGAAAAACGGCCGACAAACTGGGTTTGTATTCCTCAGCATATGAAAAGGATAGCTGTGGGATTGGATGCATTGTTGAACTCAACGGCAATGCCACCCATAAGGTCCTGAGTGATGCCCTGGAAATGCTGGAAAGGATGGAACACCGGGGTGGAAGGGGTTCGGATCCCTTGACCGGGGATGGTGCCGGAATCTCATTGCTGATTCCAGACGAGCTTTTCCGTAACTATTGGAAGGAGCAGGGCCTTGATTTACCTCGGCCGGGTGAATACGGGGTGGGAATGTTATTCTTTCCGAGAAATCCTGAGCTGAGAGAAGAATGTCGACGGATTCTCAACCGGAATATGGAAGAGCTGGATCTCGAGCTTCTTGGTTACAGACTGGTCCCCGTCGACAAATCTGTCCCCGGAAGTGGAGCTTCTCTGGTTGAACCACATATCGAACAGGTTTTTGTTAAGTCACGGGGTGGGTTGAAAGGAGATGAACTTGAGCGAAGACTGTTTGTTTTAAGAAATTATTCAACGCATTACATTGGCAACAACATTCTTCCCAATAAAGGGGACTTCTATATGCCATGCTTCTCGGTCCGAACAATAGTCTACAAAGGGCAATTGAGGACAGACCAGCTCATCAAGTATTACAGCGATCTGACAGACAAAACTGTCAAGACTACCTTCGCACTGGTACACTCAAGGTTCTCCACCAATACGTTTCCCAACTGGAAACTGGCTCAGCCTTTCCGCTTCCTGGCCCACAACGGGGAGATCAATACGATTCGGGGTAACCTCAACAAGATGAAGTCGAAGGAATCCGTCATGGAATCAGATTATTTTAGCCCGGAAGATATGGAGAAGCTTCTCCCGGTGACTGATTCTACCCATTCAGATTCAGCAAATCTCGATGCCCTGGTTGAAATTCTGACTTTATCAGGACGGCCTCTTGCCCACACAATGATGATGCTTGTTCCCGAAGCATGGCAGGATAATAAGTTCATGGATCGTGACAGGAAAGCGTTTTACAAGTACCATTCGGCTCTCATGGAACCCTGGGATGGTCCAGCAGCCCTGGTATTTACCAACGGCAGGGAGATTGGTGCCACCCTTGACAGGAACGGACTCAGGCCCGCAAGATATTGCATCACCAAATCGGGAAGGTTGGTCATTGCCAGCGAAGCAGGGGCTTTGAAAATAGAACCTTCCGATATCATTGAAAAAGGGAGGTTACAGCCCGGAAAGATTTTGATTGCTGATATAGGGAAAGGCAGGGTGAAGACCGATGAGGAGATAAAACGTGAAATATGCAGTGGGAAACCCTACTATGAATGGATACGGCAATACAGGGCAAAAATGAGGGATATTCCCACACTGGAAGGCCTTGATTTCAGGATCGACTCAGATTTATTACCTGTCCGCCATAAAGCATTTGGATATAGCCGCGAGGACCTCAAGACCGTACTAATTCCAATGATAGAAACCGGTGTCGAACCGGTTGGGTCAATGGGAATGGATACCCCTCCAAGTTTCCTTTCCGGTGAGTCCACCCATATTGCCAGTTATTTTAAGCAGCTTTTCGCACAAGTAAGTAATCCACCTATTGATCCTATCAGGGAAAGGTTGGTAATGTCGCTGTTCACAAAAATCGGGCATAGCCCCAATATCCTTAAAGAAATACCTGAACACTGTCGGCAGATTCATATTTCACAACCGGTCTTGAAAAACAGCAGTGTGCATAAGGCCAGGAATATTTCAGAGATAGGATATCACCACAAGGTGATTGACAGTACTTTTTCAGCAGATGGCAGCAACGAAGGACTTAAGGGGGCGATTTCACGAATTTGCGAGGAAGCCGAAAAGGCAGTCGAAGCGGGTATCCAGATCCTTATTCTTACCGATAGGAGTATGTCAGCTACCCGGGCACCTATTCCGTCGCTCATGTCTACCGGGGCAGTACATCATCACCTGATTTTGAAGAGGTTGAGGAACCGGGCTTCAATAATTCTTGAAGCCGGAGATATATGGGAAACTCATCACTTCGCTACAGTGATCGGTTATGGTGCAAGTGCGGTAAACCCCTACCTGGCACAGGAAACGGTATTAAAGCTAAATCGTGAAGGAAAAGTAGCTGGTAATTTGTCAGATGAGCAAGTTCTCAGACGATACGAAAAAGCGATCAATTACGGATTGCTGAAAATTCTTTCAAAGATGGGTATTAGTACCCTTCAGTCTTACCAGGGAGCACAGATCTTTGAAGCCCTGGGTTTGGACAAGGAGGTAATTGATTTGTGTTTTACGGATACCGATAGCCGCTTGGGTGGTGTTGATTTCCAGGGCCTCCAGGCAGAGGTATTGAAAAACCATAGAAAGGCATTTCAAAAAGAATCCGGGTTGCTTCCCGAAGGTGGGGTCTATCACTGGAGGAGAAACGGGGAAAAGCACCTCGTAAATCCGGACTCCGTCCACCTGTTACAGAAATCAACAAGTTTGAACGATTTTTCATTATTTAAAGAGTATACAGATGTTGTAAATGACCAGACTCGCCACCTTATGACCCTTAGGGGTATGCTGAAATTCAGGCGGGGTAACCCGATACCCCTGGATGAGGTTGAGCAGGAGGAGTCGATCATGAAGCGTTTTGCAACCGGGGCAATGTCATTTGGCTCTATTTCACATGAAGCTCACAGTACACTTGCAATTGCAATGAACCGGATTGGCGCCAAGAGTAACAGCGGGGAAGGTGGCGAAGATGAAATCCGGTTCGAACGTAAAGAAAATGACGATTGGGAGCGTTCTGCTATTAAGCAGGTGGCTTCGGGACGATTTGGGGTAACAAGTCACTACCTTACCAACGCTGAAGAGCTACAAATAAAGATGGCACAAGGGGCCAAGCCGGGTGAAGGCGGACAGCTGCCGGGTCATAAAGTGGACGACTGGATTGGCAGGGTAAGACACAGTACGCCGGGCGTAGGTTTAATCTCACCCCCTCCCCACCATGATATTTATTCCATAGAGGACCTGGCACAATTGATCTATGACCTGAAAAATGCGAACAAAGCTGCGAGGATCAATGTAAAGTTGGTCTCAGAAATCGGGGTCGGAACAATTGCTGCTGGTGTAGCGAAGGCGAAAGCTGAAGCCATATTGATAAGCGGGGCAGATGGCGGTACGGGAGCCAGTCCGATAAGCTCCATTCGACATGCGGGGATGCCATGGGAGCTCGGTCTTGCTGAAGCCCATCAGACCCTGTTGATCAACAACCTGAGGAGTCGTGTGACTTTGCAGACGGATGGAAAGATTATGACCGGTAGAGACCTGGCAATTGCTACCCTGTTGGGTGCTGAGGAATGGGGAGTTTCTACTGCCGCTCTCATCGTAGAGGGTTGTATCATGATGCGTAAGTGTCACTTGAATACCTGTCCTGTGGGTATAGCCACGCAGAGGAAAGAGCTGAGGGAACTATTCAGTGGTGACCCGGATCACGTAGTGACATTTTTCAGGTTTATGGCCCGGGATCTCCGGGAGATCATGGCCGGGTTGGGATTTCGCACCATCAACGAGATGGTGGGCCGAACCGACATGTTGGAGGCAAGAAAGGATATTGACCATTGGAAGTTCAGGAATTTCGATTTGTCTCCTATACTTCACAAACCTCTTGTCAGCGAGGATATCGGTGTCTACCACCAGATCCAGCAGGATTTCCAACTGGAAAACACCCTAGATCAAAAAGTACTCGAAGAATGGGGTAAAGACATTAAAAAGGGTAAAAAGGTAGACATTTCACTACCCATTGAAAATGTCAATCGAACGGTTGGGGCAGCCATTTCGAACGAGATATCCCTCGTTCATGGTAGCAAAGGCCTTGAGGACGGGACGATTAATATCTCATTTACGGGTTCTGCCGGGCAGAGTTTTGGTGCTTTTTTAGCACGGGGCATAAGTTTCACCCTCGAGGGGGAGAGTAATGATTATACAGGAAAAGGATTATCTGGTGGTGAAATCACAATTTTCCCTCCGGAAGAGGCAAGCTTTGTACCAGAGGAAAATATAATCATCGGAAATGTGGCTTTCTATGGGGCAACATCCGGAAGGGCGTTCATTCGGGGTAAAGCAGGTGAACGATTTGCGGTACGAAATTCAGGCGTTGAAGTGGTAGTAGAGGGAGTCGGAGATCATGCTTGCGAGTATATGACAGGTGGAAGGGTGATAGTCTTGGGCGATACCGGTCTGAATTTTGGAGCTGGTATGAGTGGAGGGATCGCTTATGTTTATGATCCTGAAAATATCTTCCCCCCCAAGTGCAACCCGGCTATGGTAAGCCTGGATCCCCTGGAAACAGAAGACAGCCAATATTTGAAAGAGATGCTGAATCATCATGCAGAAAAAACTGAAAGCGCCCTGGCCATCTGGCTACTCTCCAAGTGGGAACGGTCTGTAACTCATTTTGTGAAAGTATTTCCCAATGATTACAAAAGGGTGCTTATGGAAACCAGGGAATCACTTAAAATCAATCACTGATGGGAAGAGTTGACGGATTTTTGATATATGACAGGGAGTTGCCGGCAGAACGTGATCCGCAGGAGCGTGTGACTGACTATCGCGAAATCTACAAGAGGTTTTCAGAGGAAAAAACCAGGGAGCAGGCCTCAAGATGTATGGATTGCGGGATTCCCTTTTGCCACCAGGGATGTCCTCTTGGCAATAATATCCCGGAATTTAACGATGCCGTGTACGAGGGCGACTGGAAGCTTGCGATCGAAATACTCTCTGAAACCAATAATTTTCCTGAGTTCACCGGGCGTATATGCCCGGCCCCATGCGAAGGAAGCTGCGTGCTGGGCATAAATAAGCCACAGGTAACCATTGAATATATTGAAAAGGCAATAGCAGAAAAGGCATTTGACCTCGGTTATATAAAAGCCGAGCCCCCCCGTAAAAGGACCGACAAGAAAGTGGCGGTAATTGGGAGTGGTCCTGCCGGTCTCGCGGCAGCCGATCAATTAAATAAACAGGGTCATCTGATTACTGTATTTGAGCGAGATGATCGTCTGGGTGGATTATTGAGATACGGGATTCCCGATTTCAAACTGGAAAAGTGGGTGGTTGAAAGACGCATTGGAATCATGATGGAGGAAGGGGTTCAATTCAGGACTAATGCCCATGTAGGTATTAATGTTGATTCTGAGCAGCTATTGGAGGAATATGATGCGTTGGTCTTGTGTGGAGGAAGTACTGTTCCGAGAGATCTCGGGATCCCCGGGCGAGAATTAAAAGGAATCCATTATGCGATGGATTTTCTTACCCGTCAAAACAAACTGGTGGCCGGCGATAATGAAGAAGAAGTAGCGCCAATTCTAGCCACCCACAAGAATGTGGTCGTGATTGGGGGAGGTGATACCGGGTCAGATTGCGTAGGGACCAGCAACCGACACGGAGCTGCAAGTATGAAGCAACTTGAGATCATGCCCATGCCACCCCAAAGCAGGGACGAGGCAAATCCCTGGCCAGAGTGGCCATTGATTCTCAGAACTTCGAGTAGCCATGAAGAGGGATGTGAAAGGGAGTGGGAAATACTTACCGAGGAGTTTACCGGGAATGAAGATGGCGAAGTCACTGGGATTAAAATAGCGACGATTGAATGGCACCGAGAGAGCGATGGAAAAAGGAGTTTTAAAAAAGTGCCGGGCTCAGAAAGAATTATCCCCTGCGACCTGGTTTTGCTCGCCATGGGATTTGTATCACCAGATAAAAATGGGCTCCTCCAAAAGCTTGGAATTCAACTAAACGACAGAGATCATATTGATGCCCCGGGATATCAGACGAATCTCGACAAGGTTTTCGCAGCCGGCGACATGCGCCGAGGGCAATCCTTGGTGGTATGGGCTATCGCTGAAGGCCGTGAAGCTGCCGATGCTGTAGGTGCCTTCCTGGAAAAAGACTAGACGTTTACATGTCTTTCGGCATGATAGGATGACCGGACCAATGGACCTGATTCGACATATTTCAGGCCTCTTTTCAACCCCTCTTCTTTAAACATTTCAAATTTGTCCGGATGTACAAACTCGGCCACTTCGATATGCATTTTCGTCGGTTGCAGGTATTGTCCAAGGGTTAAGATATCCAACCCGTGTTCAACCAGATCATCCATTGCTTTGAAAACCTCCTCATCTTTTTCGCCAAGGCCCAGCATGATACCCGATTTAGTCCGCTTTCCGTATTCTTTGGTAAGCTTGATCTGTTCCAGGCTCCTTTCGTACTTGGCCTGGGGCCGCACCCTACGATAGAGGCTTTCTACGGTTTCCATGTTATGTGAAACGACTTCCTGCTCAGCTGAGATCATTCGGTATAAAGCATCCCAATGAGACCTTACATCAGGGATTAATGTTTCGATGGTTGTTTCAGGAGATAATTCCTTGGTTTTGACCACGGTCTGATACCAGATTTCTGCTCCCCGGTCCTTCAACTCATCACGGTTGACACTGGTGATAACCGCGTGTTTCACCTCCATGAGTTTAATGGCTTCTGCTACTCGTTGTGGTTCCTCTTCATCGTATTCAGGGGGCCGACCGGTAGCTACTGCACAAAACGTGCAGCTTCTGGTACAAACGTTACCAAGAATCATAAAGGTGGCGGTTCCAGCACCCCAGCATTCCCCCATATTGGGACAGTTTCCACTTTCACAGATGGTGTGAAGACGGTGTTCATCAACGAGTTTTCTAACCCGTTTAAAATTGTCGCCAACCGGTAGTTTTACCCTTAACCATTTGGGTTTTCGGGGTTTTGGATTTTCAACAACAGGTAAATCAATCATTCTGCACTAATTATCGCCCACAAAGGTAGTAAAGAAAAGCTATTTTCTCGTTCCGTAGAACAGCGTGATGAAGGCCGTGGGGAACACGGATCGGTTCAGGGTATTGGCCATGATCTCAATATCGCTCGCATAGGCATCGAACAATAAGCCTACTTCAAAACCGGTGACATTGGTTTTCAAGGTCCCCATCTCAAAGCTTAGTGATGTCTTTACGTTGGCCCCCATTTTCAGGGTAGCTTCTCCGAGACCCTGGAAAATGTTTCCAGGTCCCATTATAGAACTGTATCGAATAGAAGTTTCGTAGGGAACTTTCTGTGTTTGAAAGGTGATGAAGCTGCTCTGGTTATCGATGGACTCTTCAACATAATATGGGTTCAGCAGCCCAAAACTTGGACCCGCTGCCGCATTGAATTTAATCTCCACCCCCTGGTCCGAAGACTTGTTGAACAGGATTATTTCCCTTCCGTATTGTAACCGAATGCTGTAAAGGTAATTCAGCTTACCAAAAATGAAGAAGTTTCCTGTTCGCGGACTGTTCCATCGTGTTTCTTTGGGATGTTTGATGTTCATCAGTTCTATACCGACACTTTCAAACATCCTGTCTGAGATCTTTTTTGACCTGCGTAACACAAATCCACCTATTAGGCCACCCGAGGTATTTTTGTTCACCCCCCAGATGAGCTCGCTACCATATTCATACCTCTCCTTATCAGCTTGCGCCATAAGATCTGCTGGAATCAGCATCAGGAGAATTAAGAATATTCCGAAAAATCTAGCCATAAAGGAAGAACTAAAATAACAGAGTCAAAGGATTAACACAATCCTTAGCCGTTTAGTTTACCCAATATTTCTTCGACCTCACTGTATTTAATGCCGAAATGGGATTGTTCATAGACGACCTTGCCTTGATCAATAATCAACACCTGGGGAGATTGGTGGGGAATTCCAAAGAATTTCCCAATCTCACGGGCAAACTGGTTGTGAGAAATTACGTCCAGCATATATGCACTGAGATTTTCTGATTTTTCCGGGTTCCACTCTTCCACTAGCTTATCGAGGGCAGAAAAACTGATCCCGCAGCGAGTGGAGTGCTTGAAAATCATCACGGGTTTTTCATGAGAAAGCTCAATAATCTCATTCATATCATGTTCTCCCGTCAGAGGTTGCCAATTGATCATGCTTCTATTTGGTTTACTGTCAATAATACCACAATCCCTGCTCCCTTTCGTCAAATTGCAACTCAGGGGCCCGCTTCCTGGCCTTTGCAGGGTTGTTGGATCGGAAAACCTTTGCCCAGATCAACTTGATGCTGAATTTTCGCTTCTTATGATCCATGGAATCATCCTGGAGATCCCGATGCATATAAAAGCTGGGATGGTAATCCTTTGCTGTACGTCGGGTAACTTTTATGGCACCGGAATAGTTCCGATAGTCATCATTCAATTTAGGTTTCAGTTCATTATTCTTGAAGAATCCCGAGTACCTGGAATGATCTGAATCAGTTACCGGGTAGAAGTCTGTACGTTTGAAGCGACCCCTGAATCGGGCTGCATCGTAGATTTGCGGGGATACGTTAGGTTGGTTAATCGTTTTGCCGTCATTGTTCCAGCCCCGGCCTGAAATACTTCCTCCCCCCCCTTTGACAGGTTTGCGAGCCTTCATGGTTCCGGTAAAACGAGCCGCATCATATATCTGGGGAGAAATATCCCGCTGTGTCAGGCTCTTACCATCATTGTTCCAACCCTTACCCGAGATGCTGCCTCCTCCCTTGAGGGGCTTCCTCGCCTTCATAGTTCCGCTGAATTTGCTGATTGCCATGTTTTGGAACACCCTGGGTGAAAGGGGTTTCCCCTTATTATTCCATCCGCTTCCCGAAATACTTCCACCTCCTTTCAGAGGCTTTTCTGCTTTTTTAGTTCCCTGGAATGTGCTGACAAAGGCGTTTTTAAAGATTCGCGGTGCAATGGGATTGCCACGGTTATTCCAGCGGGTATCTGTGGATCGTACTTTTTTCGCTCGTTGTGCACGTCCAACATATTTATCAGTAATACTCAAATTCCTCCCGCCGGAATAACGGGGTCGCCTGGCTCCATCCTCGGCGCTCCGGGTAATACTCATAGATCCACGGCCGATCAAGCGTCCAGGCTTTTTAAACTTGTCAGTAACACTTAACGAGCCTCGTCCATAGGCTTTTCCGGGACCTTTAAATTTATCGGTGACACTTAAGTTCCTTCCACCACTATACCTGGGTCTGCGGGCTCCTTCTTCGGAACTTCTGGTAATACTCATAGATCCCCTCCCTAAAAGCCTGCCGGGTTTCTTAAATTTATCGGTAACACTCAGGTTTCTTCCTCCGGAATACCTGGGCCTGCTCTGGCCCCTTTCTGAACTTCTTGTAATGCTCATAGAGCCCCGGCCTTGCAATCTGCCGGGTTTTTTAAATTTATCGGTAACACTCAGGTTTCTTCCCCCTGAATACCTGGGCCGGCTCTGACCCCTTTCGGAACTTCTTGTGATACTCATGGATCCCCGACCCGTGAGTCGCCCCGGCTTTTTATATCGATCGGTTACACTGAGATTTCTACCACCTGAAAAGGGACTTCTGCGCACCGCTCCTTCCGATCTTCTCGTAACACTTTGATATCCCCCTTGCAGCCTCCCTTTATATGGGCGGTCGCCCACCTTTCGTTTCCCGTAGTAGGGCGTAGTTCGTCTTTGTGAATAAGTAGGCCTCGGACTTCGTTTGGACGTAAATTTTTTCCCGGTGATTGTTCCCCTCCAGCCCCTTTCCGAAGGCCTGGTGGCAGAGGGAATGGTTACAACTGCACGTCTCCCCGTACGATAGGGTTGATCCCCTAAACGTTTCCTGCCCTGGTAAGGATTAAAGGATGGTCTCCTCGGCGGAGGAAGGATTGAGGGAGATTTGTACCGGAATTTCCTGCCAGTAATATCTTTGGCATATCCCTTTTCCCATTCCTTGATTCTACGGCTTGCCCCATAGGGTGACTTTCTCCGGGGAACCCTGAAAGCACTTGAGATAGTTCGCGGTACTATTCTCTTCCGCTTTTTAGGAGGTTTTTGTCTTGCCGTGACACTCACCGGAGGTGAGTACCTCCTCGCACTCCTCCTCGCTTTTGTACGCTCAGAATCTCTTCTTTTACCTTGGTAAATATTGGTTTGTGGAGTGATCCTTTTGGCAGTTGCGGAAGCAGTCCTTGGAATTATCGGCCTGCCATCAACGGTCTTATTAGTGCCGCGTTCTCCACTCCTGGTCCCCGACTGCGGCCTTCGTCTTAACCTGACCGCATCTCGTGATGCCTGGTCCTCAGTTCTTCGCTTTTTACCCGTATACACACTAACAGGCCTTCTATTGAAAGGCTTCCTAAGGTTGCTTGCCGTTCTGGGGGTACTCAACCGGTTTCCGCCCGCCGTTCGAGTTCTTCCGACTTCTCCTTTTCGGGTAGCGGTACTGGGCCGGCGCCGAAGGTTTGCGGCACTTCTCGACATATCGTTTTCCGTCCTTCTCTTCATCCCCATATAAGTGGGAGGCCTGTTATACAACTTACGGGATCGGTTGCTGATGCTGACAGGCCTGCGATTGTATACATTTTTGCTGGCCCTTCTCGCGGTTCGCGTTTCGGTTATACGTCTCTTACCCAGGTAAGGATTGGTCCTCGCATAAACACCGGGCCTCCTGGAAACAGTATTCCGGCTACGCAGCTTTGAGCCGGACAGAGAAGTTCGGTAAGGCCTCTCACCTCTCCGGGTAGCACTTACGGGCTGGTTTCTTGCATACCTGGAGGCAGCTTTTGCACGGGATGCTTCCGAATTACGCCTCTTCCCCGCATAGGGATTGGGTCTTGCATAATTGGCAAAGCTTGGTCTTAAAGGGGACCTTTTTGTTCTTACCTGACGGCCGGTGATATCCCCGCGATAGGGCCGGTCTCCCTGGCTCGAACGCACTTTCGCCCTGACAGCCCTGAGCTGTCGTTTGTTGCTCTTTCCGCGATCGCCCCTTCTTGCCGATCGCCTGTTCTTCTTGTTTTTCTTCTCATTCTGCTGTTCCAGGCGACTCTTCTCCCGCTTTTGAGAATGCACAGGCTGTGCTACTACCAGGAAACTACCGAGAATTAAAAGGGCAAGTGTCCGGCAAAAAAATGAGGTTCTGTATGGACCAGTAAATCTCATCACCAGGGTCAAATAGACAGCAAAATAACTAAAATTCCGCCAAAAACTTAATTTTCTCGTCCAGTCGTATTCCTGGCAGAAAATCTGCTTCAAGGCCGGGTGAAAAGGGTACGGGACTGTCGAGTGACGCAACACGGACTACCGGGGCATCCAGGGATTGAAAGCAGTGTTCGGAAATCCATGCTGATATCTCTGCGCCGATACCTCCGGTCAAAGTATCCTCGTGCAGGATCAATACCTTCCCGGTTTTCTCAGTAGTGGCTTTCACCGCTTCCTGGTCCCAGGGCAAAAGACTTCTCAAATCAAGGACTTCAATGTTGAGGTTGGGAAAGGATTTGATTGACTCAATAGCCCAATGTACCCCCATACCGTAGGTAATGATGGAGAGGTCTTCCCCTTCCCTGGCAAGTGCGGCTTTTCCTATTTCAGTGGTATAGTATTCATCCGGGATTTCGCTGGTATGCGACCTGTAAAGGAATTTGTGTTCGAAAAACATAACGGGGTTTGGATCTGCGATAGCCGCATTCAAAAGCCCTTTTGCATCCGTGGAATTCGAAGGATAGAGTATTTTTAAACCAGGTACATGGAAAAACCAGGCCTCGTTGGACTGGCTATGGAATGGTCCTGCACCCACTCCTGCACCTGTGGGCATCCGAATAACTACATCAGCATTCTGGCCCCAGCGATAATGTACTTTCGCCAGGTTGTTGACAATCTGGTTGAATCCACAGGTGACAAAATCAGCAAACTGCATTTCAATCATGCTTTTCTTGCCTCTTATGGAAAGCCCAAGGCCCATTCCGAGGATGGCGGATTCGCATAGTGGGGTATTCCTAACGCGTTCAGGCCCATATTTTGCCAATAGCCATTCCGTAACCTTGAAAACCCCGCCATAATCGGCAATATCCTGTCCCATAAGAACCAATTCGGGGTACTTTTCCATACTCTCATCCAGGGCTTTGGAAATCGCATCTACAAAGCGAACTTCAGATGAATTGTTACTGGAAGGACTGATAGGTTTGGAACTCCTGGCAAAGAGATCGGCCAGTTCTCTTTCACTATCTGCAGTGGGAAGCTCTTCCGTATAGGCGGTTTCAAGGCCTGCGTCAATCTCAGCAGAAATCTCTTTTCTTATTTTTTCTTCGAGTTTCGCGGTTAAGACATCTGAACTCATCAGGAACCGCTGGTAGTTCTTGACCGGGTCCCTTTGCTCCCAATAGTTCATTAATTCATCAGGCACGTACCGGGTCCCGCTGGCTTCTTCGTGACCCCGCATTCTGAACGTGATGGCTTCAATTAATATGGGTTTAGGATTTTTCCTGATACTTTTGGCCCACTTATCAATGCAGCGGTACACTTCAAGTATATTATTGCCATCCACTTGCTCGGCATCAATGCCATATCCTGGCCCCTTGTCTGTAAATGAATTAAACTTGAATTGCTGAGAACTTGGCGTGGACAGACCATAACCATTGTTTTCGATAATAAAGATCACCGGCAATTGCCATACCGCAGCGACATTCAGTGCTTCATGGAAGTCTCCTTCACTGGCACCACCATCACCACAGAAAACCAGGCACAATTTTCCACTCTTATCCATCTTTTCAGCTAGGGCAATCCCGTCAGCCACACCCAATTGCGGGCCCAGGTGGGAGATCATTCCCACAATATTGTAGTCAGTGGTACCAAAATGGAAGGACCTGTCCCTCCCCTTGGTGAATCCTGTAACTTTACCTTGAAATTGAGCAAAAAGGCGTTCCAGTGGAATTTTTCTTGTAGTAAATACCCCAAGATTCCGGTGCATCGGCAAGATGAACTCATCTTCCTTAAGGGCGTTGGCAGCGCCAACCGCGATGGCTTCCTGCCCCATTCCGGCGAACCACTTGCTGATCTTTCCCTGTCTTAACAGGAGGAGCATTTTTTCCTCGATCATCCGTGGTTTGAGAATACTTTTATATAGCTCGAGAAGAAAATCCTTGCTAAGGTTTCCCTTAGTGAAATCGATTTGGTTGTAGGCCGATGTCTTTTGAACTGTTTTCAAATCCGCAATAATTCAGTTGGTAAATGTAATTATTTCCTATCATTGCCACCCAATGATCGAATACGATTCATATAGATTAAATAATGGTTTACAGGTATATGTTATACCGGATAGGAGTATAAGGTCAGTGGTTATGAATCTCGCGTATAACGTTGGGGCACGTGACGAAGAACCGGGGATGACAGGATTTGCACACTTATTCGAGCACCTGATGTTTGGAGGGTCAGTAAACATTCCGGAATTCGATACCCCACTTCAAAAGGTAGGTGGGGAAAACAATGCCTACACCACTTCCGATTATACAAATTACTATATGACCCTGCCGGCTTCAAATTTGGAAACCGGATTCTGGTTGGAATCTGACAGGATGTTGTCACTTTCTTTTAGTCCAGGTGTCCTTGAAACCCAGAAAAAGGTTGTCATCGAGGAGTTTAAGCAACGCTATATCAACAGGCCATACGGGGATATATGGCATAAGCTTCGACCGGTTGCTTATTCAACTCATCCGTATCGCTGGCCGGTAATTGGATCCGAAATTTCTCATGTGGAGAATGCCGATATGGAAAATGTCAGGTCATTTTTCTTCACGCACTACAACCCGGACAATGCGGTATTGGTAGTAGCAGGCGATGTAGATCCTGACAATATTTTCGAAATGTCTGACAAATGGTTTGGCCCCATTGACCGGCAAACGGACTACAAGCGCAATTTACCTGAAGAACCAGCTCAGACAAAAAAAAGGGAAGTTATCGTCGAGGCAGATGTTCCACAGAATGCCCTTTACAAAGTGTATCATATCCCTGGCCGGGGCCAAAATGGCTATCGTGCGGTAGACCTGCTAAGTGATTTACTGGGTCGCGGGAAATCATCGAGGTTACACGATAAATTGGTACAGAAAAAACAGGTTTTCACCACGGTAGGGGCAAATGTCACCGGCACACTGGATCCCGGACTCCTCGTGATCCAGGGTTTCCTAAAAGATGGGATTGACTTTGGTGATGCGGAGAGGCTGGTGGATGGGGTGATCGCTGAAGTCAGGGATGAAATTGTTACTGAACCGGAATACAATAAGATCATTAACCAGGCGGTTTCCAGCCTTGCATTCTCACGGGTGGAATTATTATCCCGTGCGACCGCTATAGCCTATGGGCACCTCCTTGGAAACCCCGATTATGCCAATAAGGAGCTGGATCTTATCCGCAGTGTAAGCAGGGAATCGGTTTGCGAAGCAGCGGGAAAATATTTAATCCCTGAAAACTCCACGACCCTCCAATATCACAGGAAAAAAAGTTAAAAATTTATTTATCTTACCATTTTCCGGAATTTTCGAAAGTGAATTTTTGTTTCGATCTAGTGTCTCGGTCCTATTGTTGAATGCCTATGGGGAAACGTTTACTGCTGTTAAGTTTTGTCATTTTACCCCTATTTCTGAATGCACAATCCAGGCAGATCACGGGGAAGGTGGTTTCAGAATCCGAACCATCCGGCATTCCTTTTGTAAACGTTGTTATTAAAGGCACTACCCAAGGTACGACTACTGATTTCGAGGGTAATTATAGCCTCAGCATATCCAATCCGGATACTACCGTACTGGTTTTTTCCTATGTGAGTTATGTCGACCGGGAGATCAGGGTGGGGAATCAAACCGTTATAAATGTAACCCTGGAGCCCGATACGGATATTCTGGAAGAAGTGGTCATTACTGGCTACGGGTCCGAAGTCAAGGGCGATATTATTGGATCTATTACTACGGTTTCAGCGAAGGATTTCGAAGATATGCCTGTAATTGGCATGGACCAGGCCCTGCAGGGTCAGGCTGCCGGAGTACAGGTAACCCAGTCATCGGGTACGCCAGGGGGCGGAATTACGGTCCGGATCAGGGGGAGTACGTCTATCTCGGCTTCCAACAGGCCTCTGTTTATTGTGGATGGGGTACCGGTTGAAGATGGAGCCCTCGCACTTAGAAGTTTTGGTGGCCAGAATGACAATGCACTTGCTTCCCTGAACCCTAATGATATTGAATCTCTTCAAGTCTTACGGGATGCTTCAGCGAAAGCAATTTATGGCTCAAGGGCCGCAAATGGTGTGGTTCTTATTACCACAAAAAGGGGTAAATCAGGACAAACACAATTTAACTTTGACGTTAGACGGGGAGTAATTGACATTACCAACAAGGTGGATCTACTAAATGCCGACCAACTACTGGACCTGCAAAGGGAGGCGGTCATTAATGCGGGGGGAAATGCCGATGCCGCAGGCCTTATCAATGGAGTAACCGACGCTGTCGATACGGACTGGCTAGATGAGATACTGCGAAATGCCATTTTACAGGAATACCAGCTCAGCTATTCAGGTGGTACAGACAACACAAGGTTATTTGTCAGTGGAAATTACCGGGATGAAGAAGGAGTGCAGCTGAATAACCGCTTTCAAAGGCTAACCGGATCTTTCAAATTGGATCATAGGGTTAATAACCGCCTTGACATATTGACGAACCTCACACTTTCCAAGACGAAGAATGACCGTGTCAAAGGAGATAACTTTCTCGATGGAGTTTATAGCGGCGCTATAAAAAGCCTTCCGTTTTACTCTCCTTTTGATGAGCAGGGAAATCTGACCGGGCCGAACAGTCCATCCTATGCGGGCTTTCCCAACTTTAATCCTGTGGGACAAGCAATACTTCCACGATTCGAAACGCATGCCACAAAAATCCTGGGGGGGGTAACCGTACGATATCTCCTTACCGAAGACTTGAACCTGACCAGCAAGATCAGTATCGATTACAATAATGTATTTGAAGACCAATTTGAGCCAAGCTCAACGGCAATTGGGGGATTCCTTCCCAGCGTGGGGGGAGCTGGTTACGGGGTTTATAGTACAGGGGTTTATACAACCCTGATCCAGAATAATATTCTAACCTGGAAAAGAAGTTGGAACGATCAGAACCTCTCGGTACTCGGTGGTACGGAAGTAGTCTATAGGACAGTCCGGTCATCCAATGTACAGGGAAGGCTGTTTCCCAGTGATGATTTTACCTACATCACCAGCTCGGGTATCGTTGATGCAGGGAGCTCCTTCTATTCACAGAACGGTTTGGTGTCGTTTATTTCAGAAGCAAAATATGATTTTAAGGACAAGTATCTTTTCTCAGCCACTCTGAGGGCGGATGGTTCTTCCCGCTTTGGTGAGGGCAGTAGATTCGGTGTATTCCCGGCCTTTTCAGCCGGATGGAGAATTTCTTCTGAATCATTCATGGAGAAATTTACCTTCGTCGATGACCTTAAGATAAGATCGAGTATAGGCCTTACCGGGAATGAGCGAATTGGCGACTTCGGTTTCCTTGGTACCTGGGCCGCTTCCACCTATAATGGAGTTACAGGGACCGGCCCTGCAAGTCTTGGAAACCCGGAATTACAATGGGAGAGGACCAGGGAATTTAATTTCGGGATAGACATGGCATTATTTGATAGTCGCTTACAGATTAACCTGGATCTATATGACAAGTTCACGGATAATTTATTGCTGAACCGTCAATTACCGGCTACCACCGGTTTCGGCGCAGTAACAGGTAATGTTGGAAATGTAGGAAACCGGGGTGTTGAATTGAACATAAGTACCGTCAACTACGATGGTGAGGACCTGGCATGGCGCACGTCGATTAATTTCAGCCGGAACGTAAATGAAGTAATTGCCCTGTCGGATACACTTCCCATTTTTACCGGGTATACGGGGTCCGGTGTTGCAGCTACCTCCATTGTACAGGAAGGAGAACCATTAGGATCATTCTGGGGACTTGAGTTCCTGGGCGTTGACCCTGCTACCGGTGATGCCATCTATGAAGATATCAATGGTGACGGTACGATCAACGACCAGGATGGCCAGATCATCGGTACTGCACAGCCGGACTTTATCGGTGGAATTACCAACTCTGTCAACTGGAAAAGATTTGACTTCAATTTGTTCGTTCAGTTCTCATATGGTAACGATATACTTAATTTCAGCAACACCACCTTATTAAATGCCGGGGAGGATATTGAAAATAACCAGGTTGTGGCAGCCCTAAAAAGATGGCGTGAGCCGGGGGATATTACCAGCGTTCCCAGGTACGAACGCGGCAACACCTTTAATAATCGACATAGCAGTAGATTCATAGAGGACGGGTCGTACCTAAGAATTAAAAACCTTACAATCGGGTACACGGTTCCGTTAGATTTTTCAAGCAAGTACAACCTTCGTTCCATGCGACTATATGTCTCGGCCACCAACCTTCTCACGCTCACTTCCTACACCGGGGGTGATCCGGAGGTGAGCACACTTGATGGGTCTGTTATTGCACAGGGAATCGACTTCTTCACTCTCCCACAGGTGAGAACACTGATGTTGGGATTAAAAATTGGGTTATGAAAAGGATAGCGACCATAACCTCCTTAATGATATTCGTCCTGCTTGGGGCGTGCGACCAGGTCCTGGAGCCGCGTCCTGTTGCATTGCTTTCGGATGAGATCGCATTGAATGAGCCCAATGATGTCAATTCAGCCAGGATCGGAATGTATGCGGCCTTACGAGGGACCGCGGCACCCAGGGTTATCGCCGGGGATTTCACAGCCGATCTGCTGATTCATAATGGCACCTTCACCCAGTACAGGGAATTGAGTAACAAGGAGATCACCCCCTCAAATGCTACTGTAAATTCAATGTGGTCGAGCCTGTACGGAGCTATCTATGTAGCAAATATCATCCTGGAGAAATTGCCCGGGATACCCGGGGTCGACAGTCAAACCCGTGACCTGGTCACGGCCGAAGCCTATTTCGTCAGGGGTTATTGCTACTTCACTCTTTACACGACTTTCGGAAAAGCTCCCATCGTTCTCACTACAGACCTGACCACCAACAGGAATATCCCAAGGTCGCCTGCGAATGAGGTGTTGAACCAGTCAATCGATGACCTGGTGGAATCGCTCAATGGACTTCCCATTCAACCTGTGAACGCGGGCTTCCTTTCAAGGGGAGCAGCCAATGCAGCGCTGGCACGCCTTAGTCTTTACGCAGGTGATTATGATTTGGCACGGGACTTTGCGAATGATGTGATCAACTCCGGGGAGTATGAACTCGAGTCGAGTTTCCAGGACATAGTATTGACAGATTTTACGGATGAAGCCATCCTTGAAATGGGATATTCAGCTGCCGATGACCCCGGAACCAGTACATTGGGACTCAATAACTTGTTTATTGGTCGAAGGGAAATCATCCCCTCCAATGAAGCGATCTTTGCCCTCAACAGTACTGAGTCGGGTGACCGATCATTGGTGATCAGCTTTGACCTGGGAAATCTGGCAGGAACCGATAATGGCTGGTCGGTGGCCAAATACGGCACGGCGGATGAAAACAATAACAATATTATCCTATTCAGGCTAGCCGAGATGTATCTTATCAGGGCGGAAGCAAGTGTTGAGCTGAATGACCTGACTACCGCAGAGGATGATATAAATACCCTTCGAATGAGGGCCAACGCCCCAACCATCTCGGCACTGAGTAGCAGCCAGATGAGGATGGTTATTGAGGAGGAAAGACTTTACGAACTGGCCTATGAAGGCCATCGCTGGTATGATCTGAAAAGGACGGGTAGGGTGAATGACGTTATGACAGCCTTTTCGCCCAACTGGAGGGATGCCTATGAATTATGGCCGGTACCGCAACGGGAAATACAGAACAACCCCGCACTTGCAGGCGATCAAAATGCAGGATATTAATGAAAAGATATTTAGTCATATTATCCTTAGCGTTTTTGCTCTTCTCGTGTAAAGAGAAAGAGATCATTTTTACAGGCCCATTCCATGTACGGTTTACGGAAGAATCAGAAACGCTTAAAGAGAGCTTCAGTGGAGAGATTCAAATTTCTGTGCACCTGGTGGGTCCACAGAGAGATGAGGATATAGTGATTGGCTACGATATTGGTGGTGACGCGCGGGAAGATATTGATTACAGGATTCTCGGTGATCGGGGTGAGGTTGTGATTCGCCAGGGTCAAAGTTTCGGATCCATACGAATGGAACTCATCAATAACTCAAACAACATACTTGAGTCCCAGGATGTGGTCTTCACAATCCAAAGTGTGTCAGCCCCTGATCTCGAGATAGGTTTTGGACCGGGTGTAAAAGCGGGAAGCCAATATACCTTCACCATTGAAGACGATTGCATTCTGGGGGGCAGCTACACGGGCATAAATGATGGATTTCCTCCTTCAATAGAGGGAATAAGTATTTTCAGCAATGATTGTATTACCTACACCTTGTCAAACTGGGATATTAATGTGTTCAATTTCCAGAACACACGGAATTTGCAATTCAAGGATAATGGAGATAATACGCTTACTATACCAGAACAGGAGGAAGCTACCCTAGATCCCTCACAGGCGACTATCAGGGGCGATGGCGTAGTAGACCCTTCGACAGGAGAGATTATTCTGAATATTGAGTTGGTCGATTTTGACGGGTCGCCGGTAGTAACTTTAAGGTTTATCAGGGAATGAAAAGGTTAGCGCACATAGCATTTGTTCTGGCAATGGCTTTATTGGTATCGTGTTCTGAAAAATTTGAACCAAGGCCATTCACCTATACTCAGTTGCTCACGGGAAAGACGAAGAAAACCTGGCGCGCTGCAGGGCTGCAGATCCGCGAAAACGGACAGACCGTTGCTGAGTTTATCCTTCCGCAAAATGACTGCATATTTGACGACTTATATATCTTCTATGCCAATCCCGAAAAGCAATTCCAGGTAGATGACGGATCTCTGAAATGTAGTCCTGATGACCCCCAGATTTTTATAGAATCCACCTGGTCGCTGGTAAATGCCAATGCCACCCTCGAAATGGTAATTCCTTTCCTGGCGCCCTTTCCACTTCCCTTCGTTTTGCGGGAACTGGAAGAGGATGAGTTCACGGTGGAAATCTGGCTGGACGTGGAGAATACCGAGAGTTACCGGATCATATTTTTAGAAGTAGATACTGAATAAGCCCATGAGGTTGCTCCTGTTAATATATATTTCCTTAACCTTCAGCCTGGTACCTGCCTATGCCCAGGATGTAGCTGAAATAGAATGGCAGCGTTGTGCCACCATGGAGCAGGATAGCGTAAACCGACTCAGGTATCCAGGGTGGAGTAGCCTGGATGAAATGGAGCCCATGATCCGGCAGAAGATCCGCGAGTTCCAGCGCAATAATATCCTGGGAAGAACCGAGGTTGTGGTTACCATCCCGGTAATATTCCACGTAGTTCACAACGGAGAAGCGGTAGGTAGCGGACTTAATATTTCAGCCGAAAGAATCCAGGCACAACTCGAAGTACTAAATGAAGATTTCCGGCGATTGCCCGGGACGCCAGGAAGCGACATCGACCATCCCGAGGCTGCTGATATCGAAATTGAATTTTGCCTGGCAACGGTGGACGAAAATGGCAATACGATGGCTGAGCCTGGGATAGACCGGGTGAACGGAGGACAATCGGGCTGGACCCGCCAGGAGGTGGAAGGTCAATTGAAGCCTTTGACTATCTGGAACCCCAACTTGTATTATAATATCTGGACCGTGGACTTTACAGGAGAAGATGAGCTTCTGCTTGGATATGCACAGTTTCCAAGTCAATCCAGTCTTCAGGGGTTGCCGGAGAGTGGTGGTCCTTCTTCCACCGATGGTGTTGTTCTTCGTGCAAGGGTTGTAGGTTCCGTTTTGAAGGGTGACTTTCCGCAGATGCAGGCTCCATACAACAGGGGCAGAACACTAACCCACGAGACAGGACACTGGCTGGGCTTGAGGCATACCTGGGGAGACGGACCTTGTGGTGCTGATGATTTTTGTGTCGATACCCCGGAAATGTCCGGGCCGACAAGAGGTTGCCCCGTAGGCAAGGCTACCTGTGGAAACCAGGATATGATCGAAAATTATATGGATTATACCGATGATGCCTGTATGGGTGTTTTCACAAATGATCAGAAAGCCCGGATCCTGGCGGTGATGGAATTGAGCCCCAGGCGGGGCATTCTAACAAATTCCACAGTTTGTGGTGCTCCCAGTACAGATCCGCCCGTGGCTAATTTCTCTGCAGATAAAACAGAGGTGCTGCTGGGGGGTACGGTAAAATTCACGGATCTTAGTTCAAACTTTCCCACTTCCTGGACCTGGACCTTTGAAGAGGGAGATCCACCGGTATCCAGTGAGAGAAATCCCACCGTTATTTACGAAACGCCCGGTACATACAAAGTCAGTCTTGAAGCCACCAATGAAAACGGAACCTCACCGCTGCTTGAAATTGAAGGCTTCATTTCCGTTTCATCGGAGGGATTGTGCAATACCCTGTCCAATTTTAACGGGGGCACGGAAACCCTGCTGACCGTTCCCTCATCGGGCGATTCCTCTGGATATATCGCGGGACATAATTCCATGATGGATATGGCTAAATCGGAGTTCTTCCTGAATGATCTCGGCTATGCAGAATTGAACGGGGCCATAATAAACTTTGCCTACGCTTTTTCAGAGGACCCAGAAGCCACCGCCAAAGTAGTAGTATGGAATGCGAGGGGACCTCAAAATGCCCCCGGGGCGATTCTGGAGGAGAAAGAGGTGCTTATTTCACAGATCAAAGAGGATATTGCCAATAACACGCCCACGGAAGTCAACTTCGATCGCCGCGTCCCGATTTTCCTGGGTACACCTTTCCATATTGGCCTGGTACTCGAATACGATGGGGACTCACTGGCGATTGCCACTACCGCAGATGGTGAGTCAACTACCCAAACCAGTTGGGAACAAAACAGCGAAGGCGAATGGATTCCCTATTCCCTTTCCTGGGGAATTGATGTGGCGCATGATATCACGGCCATGGTGGGCATGAATCCTTCGGTTCATATTTCCCCATCCAGTCTCCTGGCTTTCAAGGGACAGGAAGTTATTCTCAACGCCTCTGGTGCCAGTATTTTTACCTGGTCGTCAGATGATGGCTCAATCGATGGCACACTGGGACCCCAGGTAAGCGTCAGGCCAAGGGAGAATACTACCTATACAGTTACCGGTTCCGGTTTGGATCTCTGCCGTGATGAAGTGTCTGTACGCATATTTATCAGGGAAAATCCCCTCTCTGCGGAAAATCCCCTTAAAAATGCATTCATGCTGTACCCCAATCCGGCGATGGATTATATAGACGTGGAATTACAAGGACCTGTTTTAGGAAAAGGGATACTCAAACTTATGAGCTCGACCGGCAGGTTATTGGAAAGCAGGCTGATCAGTAAACCGGGAGAATCTTTCCGTGATCGACTGGCCCTCAGTCACTACGCACCGGGGATATACATTTTGGACCTTGAAATTCAGGGACTGGTATTCAGGCAGAGATTGATCCTGCGATAAAGATCAAATACCCAATTCCGCTTTATGGGGTTTCAGCGCATCGATGAGAAATTGTATATGCTCCCTGAGGTCCACTTCAAATATTTCAGCTCCCTGGTACACCTCTTCCCGCTCCACCTTGGCGGCAAAGCCCTTCGACTTTAGTTTTTTGATAACGGACTTTGGAGTAAGGGTGGAAATACCCTCGGGGCGGACATGACAACAGGCAATGATGAATCCGGTAAGTTCATCACAGGCTAACAGACCCTTGTCCAGGTCATTCTCGTAGTCAACACCCCATTTCGTATAATGTGCCGAGATTGCATGGGCAATTTTTTCTTCCCCGAGTTCCCTTAACTTCTCTACGATTACGTTGGGGTGCTTGTCGGGATAAGCCTCGTAATCTGCATCATGCAGTAAGCCCGTAATCCCCCATTCTTTGACATCTTCGCCCAGTTTCTCAGCATATGCCCTCATCACAATTTCAATGCTTCGGGCGTGCCTGAGAAGACTCTCAGTCTTCGTCATGGAGGTGAGAATATCATAAGCGGTATTTCGGTCCATAGTCTCCTAAATTTTTGCTTAATTTAGATCAAACACAAAGATATATGGGATTTTTGATAAAAAATGCAAGGATAGTTAACGAGGGTAAAATCTCTGAGGGAGATCTGAGAATTCGAGGTGAAAGGATTGATAAGGTGGATAGCGAGATTTCGGCTGAAACCGAAGAAAGAGTGATCGATGCGGAAGGTGGATACCTGGTGCCCGGCTGTATTGATGACCAGGTGCATTTCAGGGAACCGGGACTTACCCATAAAGCGGAAATATTTACTGAATCAAGGGCAGCAGTTGCTGGTGGGATCACCTCCTATATGGAAATGCCCAATACTATTCCGAACACCCTGACTCAGGAACTCCTTCAACAGAAATACGACCTGGCATCTAAAAAATCCCTGGCCAATTACTCATTCTTCATGGGGGCATCCAATGATAACCTGGAAGAAGTGTTGAAGACCAACCACACAGAAGTCTGTGGAATTAAGGTTTTTATGGGTTCCAGTACAGGAAATATGCTGGTGGATGATGAGAAAACCCTGGAAGGGATCTTCAGTAAGTCCCCTATGCTCATTGCCACTCACTGTGAGGATGAGGCTACCATCAGAAGGAATACCGAAGCATACCGAAAAAAATACGGGGAAGATATTCCGATCGGTGCCCATCCCCTTATTCGAAGCGAAGAAGCCTGCTACTTGTCGAGCTCCATGGCTGTAGCCCTGGCCAAAAAGCATAACACGCGTCTACATATTCTTCACATTAGTACCGAAAAAGAGACACATCTGTTCGGTAATGAACTGCCAATTGAAAAGAAGAGGATAACCGCTGAAGCATGCATTCATCATCTCTGGTTTGATGACAGTCAGTATGATTTAAAAGGAACTTTTATTAAATGGAATCCGGCTGTCAAAACCGCTTCTGACCGGGAGGGAATTCTAAAAGCCGTGCTGGAGGATCGTATCGATGTGATTGCTACGGACCATGCCCCTCATACTCTAGAAGAGAAACAGAATTCCTACTTCCAGGCACCCAGCGGAGGGCCATTGGTACAACATGCCCTGGTTGCCATGTTTGAAATGGTGGATCAGGGTAAGATCCCTATTGAGACCGTGGTACATAAAATGGCTCATGCACCTGCCATACTCTTTGAGATAAAAGAACGCGGGTTTATTAGGGAGGGCTATTTTGCCGACTTGGTCCTCGTCAGACCGGGATTGAATTGGACGGTCACCAGGGAAAACATTATGGCAAAATGTGGTTGGAGTCCTTTTGAAGGACAAACCTTTGGCAATTCAATTACGGAGACCTTTGTCAGTGGACATCTCGCGTGGTCTGGAGGCCAGATACAGGAGGGTCGGTCCGGACATCGACTTACTTTTAGCAGGGCTTGAGAATATTTTGTATAAAGTTTAACAAACAAATGGGCCTTAAAATGAAACAAAAAGTAACTATTGCGGGTTATTAATAGTCCTGAACTACCTGAATGGAAATTTCCTACATATCAAAAAAGGATTACGTACTGGTAAAAACGTATACAGACCTCAACAAAAAGGGCCTGGTTGATATGATACGTAAATCCGTAAACGGAGCTCGGGAACACAACTGCACCAACATTCTCTTCGATCATCGGAATTGCAGGTTGGAAATGAAACTCACGGACCTCTTCAATGTGACAGCCGATGTTAAGGTCCACGGATTAACCCCTGAATATACCTGTGCTATTATATATGATCTCGATGGTGATAAGTACAAATTCTCAGAGGATGTGATCAATAACCGGAACAATCCGGAATGCAGGTTCTTCGACGATTTTGAGGAGGGTAAGGACTGGTTGTTAGCAAAAAAGGCGCACATCTGATACCATTAACTTTTTAAGGCAACCCTTTCGTTTGTAACTTATTGTTATGAACGATAAGGTCATTCAATGGCTTCTGAAGGGAGATATTTCAATCAGGTACCAAACCTACCGGGACTTGATTGGTGATGACAGAAAACAACTTCAGGATACTATTGAAAAGGAGGGTTGGTGTCACAAATTACTCGAATTTCAGAATCCTGATGGCTATTGGGGATACTCATACTACCAACCCAAATGGATTTCAACACATTACACTATTCTTGATCTCAGGAATCTGTGTATCTCACCGGAGTGCCAGGTAATCTCCAATACACTTCAGAAAGCGGTTGAAACTGAAAAAGGCGATGATGGAGGGATCAGTGTCTCCAGAAGAACAGCGAAAAGTGATGTCTGCGTCAATGGCATGTTTCTCAACATGGCATCGTATTTTAAAGTAAAGGAGAGTGGGCTTAAATCCATCATTGATTTTCTGATGGATGAAATTATGGAAGATGGGGGGTTCAACTGTATGAGGAACAGGTCGGGTGCCGTTCACAGTTCACTGCATACAACTCTTTCAACATGTGAGGGATTATACGAGTATCGAAAATCCGGTTATGGATACAGAGTCAAAGAGGTGAAAAGAGCTGAGGAAAGGGCAAGGGAATTTATTTTGATGCACCGATTGTTCAAATCGGACCGGACCGGTGAGATAATTAATAAGAGCTTTTTGAAGATGCCGTTTTCTCCGCGATGGAAATATGACATCCTCAGGTCGATGGATTATTTTCAGTATAGCAAAACCCCCTGGGACGACAGGATGAAGGACGCAATGGATTTCCTGATCAGTAAAAAAGCGAAAGATGATCGCTGGAAAGTAAATGCAAAATATTCGGGGGAAATCTATTTTGAAATGGAAAAAGCAGGTCAACCCGGACGATGGAATACCTTGCGGGTTCTACGGGTTTTAATGACATATCAAAAAAATTATTCCTAAAATCCCCTATTTTTATAGAATAGCTAACTTTAACAACCGACCTATTTATCCACCGTAGCGTAGCGAAGGTGGACCGACCACCGATCACTGAATTATGAATCAAAAAGGTATATCGAGAAAGAAAATCCAAGAACCCGGTGGCGATGAGAAGAAATTCACATGGGAATATTATGATGAGAAAGGCAGGCTGATCAAGGACAAGGAAGTCATTGACCGGTGCAATAAACTCGTTCTTCCACCGGCCTGGGAGTCAGTTTGGATCTCTTCGGACCCCGATGCAAAATTACAGGCTACGGGGGTAGACGGTAAGGGAAGGGTTCAGTATCGCTACCATACTAGTTGGACGGAGCAAAGGGCCCTTGAAAAATTTAACGGGATGGTACGTTTCGCCAATATGCTCCCGTCTATCCGGAAAAAAGTGGAATCGGATCTCCTCCTGGAAGGAATGCCGAGGGACAAGGTAGTGGCCACTGTTGTTAAGCTGATTGACTTATATCACTTCCGTGTTGGCAACGATGAGTATGCCAGGAAAAACGATTCCTATGGCTTAACGACTATTCAGGAAGGACATATGACCATTGATCGATCTACCTCAGCCGAAGGCGAATTGGATGCCGTATTGGAGTTCAAGGGTAAATCCGGGAAGATGTGGAAACGGAGAATCTGGGAGGATGACCTCGCCTTATTGATAGAGGCTTCCGGAGATGTTGGGGGAAGGGATGATTCTCAGGATTTGTTCCGCTACGAAGATGGAAATGGTAATGATTACGATATAAAGGCCTATCACATCAATGATTACCTGGATGCCATCACACGAAAACATGGCAAGGTCACAGCCAAGGATTTTCGAACCTGGGCCGCCACAACTAAAACGGCAGAACGGCTTTCCAAACAACTGGACCCCGAAACAGTAAGTGGCCGGAAAAGAGTAGCCACCAAGGTGATTAAAACAGTAGCCGAAGACCTCGGAAATACTCCGACCGTCTGCCGGTCATCCTATATCCACCCCTCTATTCTCAAGGACTGGCTCGAAGGAGAATTCAGAAGGGGTTGGAACAAAGCCATTAAGGCAAGAAAAATGAAAGGCCTCTCCAAAGAGGAGACCGCAACGCTGAAATACCTGGAATAATTTTTTGTAAATTGATAGAGCGACTCCGAAATAGGACGCAATCCAAAATTGAGAACAACCCTAGACTAACAATGACAAGCCAGGCAACTCAGATCTCAGCAGAAGCAAAAATGTTGATAAGGAAACCGGTTTCACAGGTATTCGAAGCTATGGTTGATCCGGCCATCACTACCAATTTCTGGTTTACCAGGTCTTCGGGAAGAGTGGAGGCCGGAAAAACAATTACATGGTATTGGGACATGTATGGGGTCTCCGCCGATGTGAGCATTGTGGAAGTGGTGAAAGATGAAAAAATAATCTTTCAATGGAACGACCCACCTACTACCGTGGAGTTCTATTTCATGGAAACCAAGTCCGGTACTTATGTGATGGTCAGGAATTTTGGATTTACGGAAACCGGGGATGATTTAGTTGAAATAGTGAAAGACAGTACGGGAGGATTTACATCCCTGTTGGACGGAATGAAGGCTTTCCTTGAATTTGAAATTAAACTCAATCTAGTGGCAGATAAATATCCCGCAGAAATAGCAAATCACAACTAGTAAAGAGGGAAGATAATTATGGGTTTCACCAGAAGAACGTTTGTTAAAAATATTTCCATTGCTTCGTTCACTCCGTTCCTGCCAAATCCGCTCAAAATTCCCTTTCAGTCACCCGGTAAAGAATTGGAGATCAGTATATTCTCTAAGCATTTACAATTTCTTGACTGTGCATCAGCCGGAGAAGTGGCTGCAGAGCTGGGATTTAATGGAATTGATTTAACGGTCAGGCCAAAGGGTCATATAGCACCAGAAAATGCCCCAAGTGAATTGCCCAAGGCGGTAAAGGATATTAGATCCGCCGGTTCTGACTGCAAGATCATAACCTCTGCAATTAGTAGTGCGTCCAACTCCACCGATGGTGCGTTGATTAAAACCGCCGCCCAATCCGGTATTAAAATTTATCGCTCCAATTGGTATAAATACAAGCCGGATATTTCCATGCAGGAATCATTGCAAATCTACCGGGAGGAAATCCGAAATCTTGCTGAGCTTAATAAGCTCCATGGAATTGTGGGATGTTATCAAAATCATTCAGGAAAGGGAATAGGATCCTCTTATTGGGAGATATATCAACTACTGGAAGGATGTAATCCCGAATATTTCGGAACACAGTATGACATCCGACATGCAATGGTTGAAGGGGGATTCTCCTGGGAGAACGGATTAAAGCTCTTACACAAGAGCATCAAAATAATTGCACTAAAAGACTACAAATGGACGAAATCGAATGGTAAATGGGAACTTTATAATGTGCCGATTGGTGAGGGTATGGTGGACTTTGTAAAATATTTCCAACTCCTTAAAGCATATGGTCTCAGTCCTCCTGCTACTTTGCATCTTGAGTATCCACTGGGTGGAGCGGAACATGGCAGGGATTCTATTTCAGTGGATAAGAAGGTAGTATTTGATGCGATGAAAAACGATTTGGTTTCCATTCAAAACATTTGGAAATCCGTATAACGAAAAAGACATAGTTCCCTAGTTAATAAACCTAATATGGCCGTAAGCGATGAGTACCTGAATTACATCCAAGATCAATTATCCGATTTTGGCGAAGTGGAAATCAAAAGAATGTTTGGCGGGGTCGGAATATTCCGTGACGGCCTTATGTTTGGCAAGATTGGTGGAGACACATTCAGGCTAAAAGTTGATGAGTCCAACCAAAAGATGTACGAGGATCGTGGGATGAAACCATTTTATTCAGAGTCCAAGAAAAAGGGAATGCCTTATTGGGAGGTGCCGGCCGATGTGGTTGAGGACAGGGGCGAATTAGCCAAATGGGCAAAGATGTCATTTGACATCGCTAAAACCACTAGTAAAAAATAGATTGATTACCTGCCTGTATGATGAAAGCCTGGACTAAAACACGATATGGGGGACCTGAAGTTTTAAAATGGGAGGAAGTACCCAAGCCGGTTCCCGCGAATGATGAATTGTTGGTTCGGGTCAAAGCCAATTCTGTCAATGCTGCGGACTGGCATGTACTCCGGGGAAGTCCTTACTTCGCAAGAGTCGCGTTTGGATTGTTCAAGCCTAAGGCAAAAGTACTAGGTGCTGATTTTGCCGGTGTCATTGAAGATAAGGGCAGCGATGTCCGGGATTTCGAAGTGGGTGACAGGGTTTTCGGGGAATCGATGCAAAGCGGCGCCTTTGGAGAATATGTTTCAGTCCCAGCCAGGGTTTGTGCCAGGATGCACGACGAAGCTGACTTTTGTGAAATGGCGGGAGTTCCTATTGCGGGCTTGACTGCTGTCCAGGCCATTGTGACTCATGGCCAGCTTCGGGAAGGTGAATCGATACTGATCAACGGGGCTTCCGGGGGAGTGGGACACTTCTCGGTTCAGATTGCAAAAGCCTTGGGGGGCCGGGTCACAGGGGTTTGTTCCGAGCGTAACATGGACTTCGTAAAAGAGATGGGAGCAGACGAGGTTATCGCTTATGACCGGGAAAATATTCACGAGCACCCTGGAGAATATGACCTCATACTCGATAATCATGGCAACCTTATCCATTCCGACTATCAGAGAATGGGAAAGCGTGGGGTTGTAGTAGGTTTCACAACCCTCAGTAATATGGTTGGCCTTATGCTGAAAAATTCATTTAGTAAATTTCCCCTTATCTCCTTCACTGCAAAAGCTAATACGGAGGACCTGTATACATTGGCAGGGCTGATTAAGGATGGAAAAATTAAGACTTATATTGACAGGAAGTATTCGAATATGGAGATTCCTGAAGCAATGAGGCTCATTGAAACCATGCGAGCGCGGGGGAAGGTGGTGATGGAATGGAACCAACAAATTTAGAGAATAGATGATAGAGAATAATGAATAATGTACCCACCAAATGACTAACTGACCAACCGACTAACTGTTATGTCTAAATGGGAAGAACAACTTAAGGTTTATGACGAACTGGTTTCAAAATGTTCTCGTTTTGAACGCAAAGGAAAGACTATACCTTATACTTCCGCGAACGGGCATATGTTTTCCATTGTCAACAAGGATGGTGAGCTGGGAATCCGATTTTCCAAAGAGGTACAAAAGAAATACATCGAGGAATGGGACTCGGATCTTTTCAGGTCTTACAACTCCATCATGCACGGCTATGTGCTCATCCCGGATAAAATGTTGGAAGACCTTGATACATTGGCTGGTTATCTGGATGAGAGTTATGATTATGTAATGTCGCTGGATCCCAAGTAATCATGAATAACCGATACATAAAACTGTCAATTATAATCGCATTTCTGATTCAACTCTTTCCTGCGATAGTTTTATTCCTGTGGATAAGTGCTGCGAATGAAAATTCGAGTCAGCAGGAAAGTGTAGCTCAATTCTACAGTTATTTTCCGAAGGGACTGCAAGGAACAGTACTGACAGGTTTATGCGCACTTATCAGCGCTATGTCTGGAGCCATTGCGCTTTATGCTACCAGGATTAAGCAGACTTTCTGGAAGTATTTAAGTCTGGCCATCGCAATAGCGAGTAGCATGATGTTTCTCTTGTTCTTATTCTGGCTGATGTAAAGTTTCCTTTAATTCCCTGTAGCTTTTCCAAATGCCTCAATACCTCCAACTACTGGCAATATCAGCTGCGTTCCCTGGAGATCAATGGTCAATTCTGTTCCCGGATCAGGCCACAATGTATATTCACGATCGCTCGAGAAGATCATCAGTCCTATTTGCTGTCCCACCTTGATGACCTGGTCATCAGGCTGCAGGGTAAAACTGAACTCGTAAAATTTGCCCGGCTCAAGGGTTTCACCATCCGTGAGTGAAGAGTGATTTTGCGGATCAGCCCAACCGCGCGTGATGATGTTATCCGTGATTTTGATTGCTCTTCCACGGCTCGGGTTGTTCCAGGGAAGTGAAACCAGCCAGACTGATAAGTTAGCAGCCGGTTTACTGCTTGCCATTTTGATCTTCATTTCCGGAATTCCACTGATATGAAGGTCCTCTTTCAAGGTTTCAGATACATACAATAACCGGTGGTTGGAATATTCAGCCTGGGCTAGTACCGAGCCTGAGAAGGAAAAATTATCGACGAGACTCTCAGTTCCTGTATCAGCGGAACCCGTCTTCAGACTTCCGGCATATTGACCACCGGACCCCAGGTTGAGCACCACATTGCTTGCCGCCGGATTCGGGTAATCCTCATAGGGTGTTGGTTCTCCCTGGCTGTCATTTTCTCTCACAATCCATGCCTTTGGGTCATCTTCTACACCGTTTTCTACACCGTGTAGGTAGCGCGTAAACCAACGGTTCATCATGGAGAGGGGTGGTGGGCCGCCGTGGCCGTTTTGGTGGTAGTAAATCTGAACCGGGAGTCCTTTTTCACGCGCTGCGTCATAAATGCGGTAACTGTGTTCCGGCATCACATTCCAGTCGTTAAAACCATGCGACATCAGTAGGGCCGCTTTAAAAGGCTCCATATCGTTCAGGTAGTCTCGACCGGCCCAGAAATCGTTATAATCACCCGTAATACGGTCCATACCATTGGCCATCTCAGTATCCCGGACTGTTTTATTATTGTAAGCTCTTTTAGATTCATCCCCGCTGTGAATGAAATCATAAAGAACGTCAATATCCTCCCCGAGATATCCACCGGGATGCCTTACTAACCCATGAGATCGATAATAATGGTAATAGGATGTGTTTGGTGCAATCGGAATAATTGCTTCCAAACCCTCAACGCCAGTGGTTGCTGCCGCTACCGGCAAGGTCCCATTGTAGGAGGTCCCGGTCATTCCCACTTTCCCTGTCGACCAGAAGGCTTTAACTTTTTCTTTTCCGGTTCGCGTGGTGTAGCCTTTCCTCTTCCCCGTGAGCCATTGGATAACTGACATCGGGGCAAGTGATTCGTTATCTCCTCCTACAGTCGGAGCCCCATCAGAAAGTCCGGTACCGGGTGATGAAGAATGGACTACTATATATCCACGAGGTACCCACTTATTGACCTCGGAGTTAGAAATAATAGGTCTCTCTCCCCTGCGGGTCACTTCAGGATGAACCCGTGGAGCCCCCATTTCTCCCAGTTCGTGGCGCACTTCCCAAAAAAGGCCTTCGGCAAATCCTGCGGTCCCAGCATAGTAGGGACTGCTGGCATAGATGACCGGGAGCTTCAATCCATCCTCGGTTTGTTTGGGACGGGTTACATCCACATGTACCCGGTCTTTACTACCATCGCCATCTGTGTCAAAATCGGTTTCGACCCACAGGTCATGACGAATCCAATCGTCCGGATTCGAGAAAGCTTCCACTACTTGTGCTTCACCGTCTTTGAATACGGGGCCAACTTCCTGGGCGAGAAGCGCTGTACCGGCCAGGTTAAATATTGAGAGGAGGATTAATTTTTTCATAGCTGTAAGTTACGGCTGCACAATTTAGTAAAAACGGAAAGATAGTTTCACGCAAAACCTGTGCTGCGCTACGGTTTTTGAAAAAATGCGCAAAGTATATAATCAAATTTACCACAGAGAAACGGAGAACACAGGGATTCACAGAGCAGCATTTAGCATTAAATAACTTATAACTTTTGCCTTCTGCCTTTTTCCTTCTTACCATTTAGTTTCACGCAAAACCTGTCGGTATCCCCGCCGAAGGCGATCAGTCCATCGCAATCTCCGGATCCAAAATCTCATAGTTGCTCCCCGAAAGCATATGGCCCGGGATATTGGACTTGATATGCTCTTCCAGGATTTGAATATAGCGTCCCTTATCCTGGTTGGTCCTGAAGATCATTCCTATCTCGCGCGCCTTGGGTTTACCTTTTATGATTTTCAGGTTTTCTTCCTGCTCTCCGCTCAGGCTCATGGTGGTGAGTTCTGGTAGAATGGTCATTCCTCCCCGCGTATCCACAATCCGGATCAGGGCATCAATGGAGTTGCTGTGATAAATGAACTTCTTGTCTTTCCTGACAGATTTCAGATCACAGAAGTTGTTGATTTGGTCCCGGAAACAATTTCCCTCATCAAGTAACCAGAGATCGTCATGCCTGATGTCTTCCACACGGATCTCATGGGACCCTGCCCGTTCATCCCGTGAGGTGTATACATAAAATCTTTCGTAAAATAGCGGTATGGACTGTATGCCATACACACCAATTGGGGTGGATATGAGCCCCACATCCAGGTCCCCATTCCTGACATTCTTCACTACCTCTTCCGTAATCTGCTCCTTGAATTCCAGACGCAGATCGGGAAAATTATCCTGGAGGGATTGACTGAATAAAGGAATAAGAAATGGAGCGAGGGTCGGAATTACCCCTATGGTCAACTCACCGTTATAATCGTCGTGAAGTTCATCTACGAAATTCCTCAATGCTTTGGCATTATTGACTACTTCTTGTGCCCGGATCAGAAATAATTCACCGTCACGTGTAAGACTCAGGGGGCTGCTCGACCGGTCGAATAACTTAAGACCGATTTCCTCTTCCAGTTTCTGCACCTGTATGCTCAGGGCGGGTTGGCTGATTCCAATATGGTCGGCCGCCCTCTTAAAGTTCCTGTCCTTCTTTAATTGCAAGGCATAAATCAGCTGGGTAATGGTCATAATGAAAACTTATCAACTTTTGACTGTCATAAATTTATACAATTTGAATGCAGGGCTTCAAACTTCACTGCCAATTTCAATGTTAATCCATGTAGATTTGGTACGATTTAAATATTAAGTCAATGGACATATTTCTACTTATCAAGCAAAGGGACCTTCCCGGAATTAAACAACTCCTTACTCAATCACCCGAGCTGGCGAATTTGCCGGACCCCAGGGGATTTACCCCCTTGGTTTTAGCATCATATTCCGGTTTTGGAGATGTGGTTCAGTTACTCATTGATTCCGGTGCAAACATTGATGCACAGGATGCTGCAGGCAATACGGCTTTAATGGGAGTATGCTTTAAAGGACATGGGGAAATTGCTGAGCAATTGATTAGTTCAGGTGCTGATGTCAATATCAGGAATCTCACCGGGGCAACTGCCCTGCACTTTGCAGCAAGCTTCGGCCAGGTTTCCATCACCCATATGCTGATTGAAAATGGTGCCGACATGGAGATCAAGGATGAAAAAGGTAATACTGCCAGAGATGTTGCTCAAATCCAGGGACAAGCGGAGATCGTTGATCTTTTGGACTGAGAATTACGGTCTCATGCGATGGAACATGGAATAGATATAGGGTCTCAGTTCCCCCGAGGGCATCTTATATTCGTATTCAAATGAGTGGTCAAGATCAAATGAAGGTCCCAGTTGCGAGGTTAACATATCAGCATCGTAACGGTAAACCGGAAGGCCACTGCATCGATCCGACCCACTAAGGCTGAATGCTGCGATAATGACAAATCCTCCGATTGAAACAGTTGACCTAAGAAAATCAAAGTATTTTTCCCTTTCGGAAACACCCACCAAGAAATGTAATACCGCCCGGTCGTGCCAAAGGTCAAAGGGAGCATAATTATAGAGGGATTTTGGATTTATGATGTCCTCTTCACAATAGATTAATCCTTTATTTTTCTTACCCAACCTCTTATAAATCTTATTAAGTGCCGTACCGCTGATGTCGGAAACGACTTGGTTATTAAATCCCTTTTCCATTAGTCGGTCGATCAACAGGGACGTCCCTGCCCCAATATGAAGGATGCGGTCCTGATTTTGAATACCTGATTGTTCAATAAGTTCAAGGGATGGGACCGGGTCAGCTTCGTACCATCCCAATTGATTGTCATCTATACTTGAGTAAATTTTTTCCCAGTGTGATTTAGTATTCAAGCTTATGTTAATAGGTCATTAGATGAATCCTTCTTTCCTGAAAGGTCTTGGATTTTAAGTTGAAAAACGGTGACATTGTTTACAAAAGTGACATAGCGAGGCTGAATGGAGAAAATAGATTAGATTTGATTGGCTAAAATCCATGATCATGAAAGTATATAGCGTTCTCTTCCTTATCGGTTTGTTTACTGTTCCATTATCTGCCCAGGAGCAGGAATCAAAGCCCAGGGAAAAAATCTTCGAATCGAATCAATCTGTAACTATCAATGGAAAACGGATCGATTTGAAAGCCGAAGCGGGAACCTTCCAGGTAACTGACAACCAAGATAAAGCCATGGCTTTGTTTGGGTTTACCTACTACGAGAAAAAAGGCACGGCGGATGTTTCAGGGAGGCCAATTATGTTCGCTTACAACGGGGGACCCGGCTCGTCTTCTTTCTGGTTACATATGGGAATTCTCGGTCCCAAAAGGATACCCATTAATGATCCCACCTATACGGACCCCGCACCTTATCAGCTGGTCAACAATGAGTTTTCCGTACTCGACAAAGCCGACCTGGTAATGATCGATCCCATTGGTACCGGATTATCCAGGCCTATGGGTGAAAAGGAATTCAAGGATTTCTGGGGCGTTGATCCCGATATCGAGAGTATCAGTGCATTTATACGTCAATTTCTGATTCGCAAAGGGCGGATGAATTCTCCGAAGTTTCTCCTGGGTGAAAGCTATGGTACCTATCGGAATGCCGGTGTGATGGCGGAATTGCAGGATCAGGGAATCGCACTGAATGGCGTGATCATGGTTTCGGCAGTCTTCGATTTGCGTCAGCTTGTTTTTCCCCCGTATGAAGACCTATCATACATCGTTCATTTCCCCACCTATGCCGCTACCGCGTGGTACCACGATATGGTCCCGGATAAACCGGCCACACTGTCGGAGTTCATCGACGATGTCAGAACATTCACGAAAAACGAATATGCACCGGCTTTATTCGCAGGAGATCAATTATCAGCCGACGAGAAAGAAGCCATGGCTCAGAATCTCGCGAACTATACGGGCCTCAGTAAGCAATACTGGTCGCTTGCTGACCTCCGGGTGACTAACGGGGAATATTTTGCTGAAGCGATGCGAACATCCGGCAAAACGGTGGGTAGACTGGATTCCAGGTTTACCGGGTTGAGCAGCGATTTAATTTCACAGTCCGGAGAGTACGACCCCCAAAGCGCAGCAATCTCTCCGCCGTATATCACAGGGTTTCTCAATTATCTGTACAACGATCTAAGAGTAGACCGAACGATGCACTACCAGACCAGTGCCGGTGGACGCGAGGGCTTTAACTGGAACTGGTCTCATTCCGGAAACAATGGATGGGGAAGCATGCAGGTAGCAGTGACTACCCTTCACGATATGGAAAGGACGATGAAGAGAAATCCCAACATGAAAGTGTTAATCATGAATGGACTATACGATCTGGCAACTGTATTTTACGGGGTGGAGTATTCCATTGACCACATGAGCTTGCCCCCCGAAATCAAGGACAATATCACGATGACTTACTACGAAGCCGGACACATGATGTACATTCATGAGCCTTCTATGAAGCAATTCAAGGCCGATCTCGATGAGTTCATCGATGCGCATCGGTGAGAAAGGAGGGAATTGAGGGATGGAGAGTGCTACCTATCATCCCTCCAACCTCCAACCCTTAACTCCACTAATTCCTCAGCTCTTCCAAATCAGCAATCAGCTCATCCAGCTTGTCCAGTACTTTGCCATACATGATCCTAACATCCCAATGGTATATCTTGTCGCCAAAAATTGCGGTGAGTAAAACCAGGATCAATACGGGCAGTGCAAAGTAAAGGGGGATACCACCGATCAGGGGCATGTCGGGATTACTCTCCAGGAGTTTTTCCATGATGGCCTCCCGTCCTTTGGCAAACCAGATCATGCATGATGTTGCGAGGATAGTTATTGGATAATAATACCTGGCAAGCAGTGTATTTCGCTTTAATTTACCTTTAAGCCACTGATCGAATTGCTGAAGGTACTCGTAACTATTGGAGTACTTCCTCATAGGCTGACTATGCCTCCTGACCTGTATCTGACTATAGATAGCAGGAACGATGAAAAGCAATGGCAAAATGATAGCCAACCATATGGGAAATCCCATCAGGACTGAATAAGCGAGGATCGCAGCAGCAAAGAAGTAAAGCATCAGTAGGTTAATCTTGAAGAGACGCTTAATTCTGTCAATCAGATCCAGCGATTTTCTATTGTACAGGTCGTTTACCCGCGGGGCCACCAAAGCATCTTCCTTTAAAAAGCCCTTTTTCCAGATATCTTCAATTTTCGATTCCATCGAGTATTTTCTTTAATCGTTTTTTAATTCGTTTTATACGGACCCCGATATTGTTGGCGTTTGTTCCCATGATCTCGGCAATTTCACCATAAGGTTTTTCCTCCAGGTAGAGCAGGATAACCGCTTTGTCAACTTCTCCCAGTTGCCTGATGGCTCTGTATAGGCGGTTCAACTCTTCGTCGGGGAAGGTGTGAGTTTCGTTATCGGGTATCTCCGTCTCGTTATCCAGTGCAACCGGGATATAGCGGTTGCGCTTTCTTTTGAACAGGGTCATGCATACATTCAAGCTCAGCCTATACACCCAGGTTGACCAATCTGACTCGTCCCGGAAGTTCTCGTGACTTCGCCAGATTTGCAGGCAGACTTCCTGGTAATAGTCTTCGAAGTCTTGCTGGTTGGCCGTATAGGCCCGGCAAATCTTGATTATGATCCCTGCGTAAGGGAGGATCCTGCTATGATAAAAGTCGCTAGTCAAAAGTAGTATTTACAACCCTTCCTACCGTATATCCTTTCCCTTGCTACTGTGAGAACGGACATCTGGAGGGTTGAAATGATTATTGCTCCTGAAAAGATAACATTGAAATAATCAGAATCCCTGAAATACCAACTGTTAATCAATATGATCGCTGCCCATATTAGAGCATTTACGATAATTGCTACTGACCAGAAATTTTTATTGTTCTTCATAATAATTGTTTTTCTGGTTAGTGGCGGGTTTTCTAAATCATTACACCCTGGCAGAATTTTTTTTTCAAATATTGATTCCAAATCATTTCATATCTTTCTAACAGAACCCAAAAATGTCATGAAAAACTACCTTCCTGCCCTTCTGTGCCTTACAGTTCTATGCATAGCCGACTTATCCGTATACGCTCAAAAAATTGATAAAAGTTATTACAGCAGCCTGACCTGGCGAAACATTGGTCCCGAGAGGGGAGGCCGTTCCCTCGGATCCATGGGTAGTCCCGGAAGATCTCATGAGTATTATTTTGGTGCGACCGGTGGGGGCCTTTGGAAAACTGTAGACGGGGGGAATGAATGGTTCCCTGTGACAGACGGGCAAATCAACTCCTCATCTATCGGGGCGGTGGCAATTGCTGAGACCAACCCGGATATCGTATATATCGGTGCCGGAGAAACGCAGCTTAGAGGCAGTATTACACAAGGAGAAGGCGTCTATAAGACGGTAGATGGTGGAAAGACCTGGCGACATTTGGGGCTGAAAGAAACCCAGGCAATCTCGAGAATCCGTGTTCATCCTACCAACCCCGATATAGTTTACCTAGCCGCACTCGGGCATCCCTACGGCGAGAATGAGGAAAGAGGTGTGTTTCGATCCAGGGATGGAGGAAATACCTGGAAAAAGGTGCTTTATGTGAGTCCAAGAGCGGGAGCCGCTGACCTGATTATCGACCGAAAGAACCCTAATGTTTTATATGCTTCCACCTGGCAGGTTTACCGGAAAGCATGGAAGATGTGGGGCGGAGGACCGGATTGTAAGTTGTGGAAATCAGAGAACGGGGGCGACACCTGGGTGGAGCTCACTAAAAATCCCGGGATGCCGGACGGCCCACTGGGTAAAATCGGGGTAACCGTATCTCCGGCTGATCCGAATCGTGTGTGGGCTATTGTCGAAGCAAATGAAGGAGGCGTTTTTCGATCAGATGACGGCGGCTGGACCTGGGAAAAGACCAATGAAGAGCGCAAACTCAGGCAGAGGGCTTTTTATTACTCAAGGCTCGTAGCCGACCCGTTGAACAGGGATATTGTTTATGCCTTAAACGTGGATATGTGGAAGTCTTATGACGGAGGTGTGACTTTTGACGAGGAAATCAGGACCCCACACGGGGACAACCATGACTTGTGGATTGACCCGAACAACCCGATGAGGATGATCACTTCCAATGATGGAGGGGGTTGTGTAAGTATCAATGGGGGTAAAACCTGGACTGAACTGGATTTCTGTACTACTCAGTTTTACCACGTGATGACCACGAGCGATGTTCCTTATCATGTCGCAGGAGCCCAGCAGGATAACAGTACGCTCGCTATGCCGAGCGACGGCTGGAATCACATGCAAGCCAGGGGACCAAATCACGGCTGGTACTATGCTGTTGGCGGTGGAGAGAGCGGATGGATTACACAGAGTCCTTCAGATCCGGATGTATTTTATGCGGGTAGCCAGGGAGCGTTGCTCACGAGGTATAACAGGAAAACGGGCCAGATCCGCGATATCCAGGTGTACCCAAGATTCTTTTCCGGGGAACCGGCCAGTGCCCTGCCTGAAAGGTGGCAATGGACCTTCCCGATCATGTTTGCACCCCAGAATCCCAATATTATGTACACCTGCTCCCAGCATGTATGGAAGACCACCAATGATGGTCAGACCTGGGAAAAGATCAGTCCGGATCTCACCTATGCAGACCCGGAAACCCTGGGTGAAACAGGGGGTATTATCACCAACGACATGAACGGTCCGGAAATCTATGCCACGGTATTTGCGCTGGCCCCCTCCTTTCACGATGTCAATACTATCTGGGCCGGATCAGATGATGGTAAGATCCATATCACCACGGATGGAGGGAAAAAATGGAGGGATATCACCCCGAAGGATTTACCAAAGTTTTCCAGGGTCAGTATTATCGATGAATCCATACATAATCCCGGGACCCTTTATGTCGCAGCCAACCGGTACCAGGTCGATGATCGGCAGCCGTATGTCTTCCGGACTACCGATTATGGGAAAAGCTGGACCAAGATTGTAAATGGAATTGAGGATGGTCATTTCGCAAGGGCGGTTCGCGAAGATCCGGTTCGACCCGGATTACTTTTCCTGGCCACAGAGCATGGGGTCTATTTCAGTATGAATGCGGGAGATCAATGGCAGTCGATCCAACTGAACCTGCCCGATACTCCGGTCAGGGACCTGGTGATTAAAGATAGCGATGTTGTGCTAGGCACTCATGGCCGTGGATTTTGGATTTTGGATGATATCAACCCTCTCAGACAGGTAAGTCCTGAAATGATGAGCCAAGAAGTGCAGGTCTTTCAACCCAATAATCCCATAAGGGGAATTTACAATTTGAAACTCCAGTATTACCTGAAGAATGAAGTTGAAGAAGTATTGATAGAAATACTGGATAGTGATGATCAGGTTATTTCTTCAAATGTGGGAACCGAATCAACTTACCGCCCCAATCCGAACCTACCGTGGTGGGCCAGGGGTGGAAGTTCGGTGCCGACCACTGCTATGGGGCTCAATAGCTTCACCTGGGATCTCAGGTATCCCGGCGCGACAGTATTTGACGGGATTATCATCTGGAGTGGCCGCCCACAACGTGGCCCCAAAGCCCCTCCGGGTGATTATAAGGTCAGACTTACAAGTGGAGACCATTCTGTCACTCATAGTTTTAAAGTTGAGATGAATCCCAATCTCGAAGGAATATCTGTTGAGGACCTGGAAGAGCAGTTTAAACTTGCGATTCAGATTCGGGACAAGGAGAGTGAAGCCAATGAGGCGGTGATTCAAATCCGGGAAATGAAGGCGAAGATCAGTGAAAACCTTGAGGGGATATCTCCTGATGTTGCGGCCCAAGCCGAAGCATTTGTATCAAAGATTACTGTTATCGAAAATGATCTGTACCAGACCAAAAATCAGAGTGGACAGGATCCCTTGAATTTCCCGATTAAGCTGAACAATCGTTTATCTTCACTGAGAAGAAGTGTGGAAAACGGTGACGCCAGACCCACTGATGCGGCTTACGTGGTTTTTGAGGAGCTCAAAGGGGAGTTAAATGGTCATATCGAAAGATTAAACCAACTGGTGGATACAGATTGGAATGAAATCCGGAGTAAACTGGAATAGGGATAGGAATAAAACTGCTGAAAAGTAAAAAGTGACCCGGTTCCGGGTCACTTTTCTTATATTTAAGCTTCGCGGTTTAGGAGCCCTCTGGCTTTTTAACAGCACAAGTACTTACCCCAAAAATTGCGTAAAGAGGACAGAAACTGACAAAGCTGGTCAGAATGAATATTCCTGCTAAAACGACCAAGACGAGGCCCAGGATTCCAGTGATGATATTGCTGAAATAAAGTACACCAATTACTGCGGCGACTATCAACCTGACAATTCTGTCCGCATTACTCATATTCTTTTTCATTTTACTTTTGATTAAGTTTCAAACTGTTAACCAAAAGTAAAATGATGGTACACCTTATGCAGTGACCACAGTCACTACTCCACTAATTTAATTCCATCGGATAATTGCACAAGTTTCCCTTCAAATTCGAGTTTTTTGGTTACTCTGCTTACCACCTCTCTTGCGGTTCCCAACTCGTTCGCTATCTGGCGATGAGATATTTTTAAAGGATTCTTACCGGTGAGTTTCACTTTTTCTTTGAGATAGTCCAAAACCCTGTGGTCCATCTTGTTAAATAATACGGCACTAATTGTATCCAATAAATCTCCATAACGCTGGTTATAGAGCTGAAAAAAAAGTGTATTGATATCAGGGAATTGTCGAGTCCATTCGGCCACTTTATCCACAGGCAGTAAAATCGCTTCGGTATCTTCTTCCGTAATCGCAAAAACACGGCTTGGCTCATTTCTCAAGCTCCCCGCGAACGACATGATACAGCTTTCTCCAGGTTGTATATAGTACACGAGCAAATCCCTTTCCTCATAACTGGTAAAAACTTTTATCAATCCTTCCAGTACAATTGGGATTACTTTAATGTATTGGCCTTCGTGCAGAATTTCCGTATTCGCAGGAATCTTGCTGACCTTTGAATGAGAAAGAATCTGCTTTATGAGGTCAGGATTAAAGTGTGATATAGAGGAGGGAATTGAATCCATAAATAAATACCATCTTCCTGAGTACTAAACTCAAAGCGTTTTATGGGTACCGTCGCAGAAGGGCTTATTGCCTGTTCTCTTACACATACACATTGCCGCAGGTTTTGATTCTTCTGCTGAAAACACCTTGGGGCTAAATGCTGACCCTTTATGGGAGCCGTCACACCAGGGTTGGTTAGATGATCTTCCACATGCGCACCATGCGTATGTTTTTCCGGATTCAAGCTCTGTCATTTTTGGGGATGTATCTGCTGCTTCAGGTAATTCCATAGTGTTTTTGAATTTTATAAAAGATAACAAAATACCTGTGAACATCAGAATCGTGCCAAGCGATTATCTGCTGCACCGGTCGAGGTAGAACTGGTAAACGTCCAATATGCTTCTCAGTTCTTTTTCCTCCAAGGCTCTTGCCATTCGGGGACATTCGCGGAAATACTCCGCCAACCGTTCGCGTTTCAGTCCGAATACTCCTTGGGTGACCCTGACCATCTCAGGGCTTCCGGGTTTGTAGAATAGTGGTACAAAATCGATGAAGTTATTGTCATCTTGGATGAATTCCAGGTGATAATAGGATAATCCCTCATTTCTCAGAATCAATTTGAGGAATACTCTACGAGCTCGCGGATCTACATAATACCGGAATTTGAAAAAAGCAGTTTCTTCCCGCAGGGAGATCGATTCAAAAATCATCCCATTATAACCATACCCCAGCAAGTGATCTGCCCGATACTTCTTCCTGAATGATCTCCGTGTACGTTTAAACTTAACTTTTTGATACAGATCACTGAAAACACCAATAGAGCGGTCTTTGACGAATCCCTCCAAAGTATCACCGTCATGGAGTACAACGTAACCTTGTGAATAACCACGGAACTGAGCTGAAAGAGTTAATCCATAAAGTAGAAAACCAGTGAGTAGGAGGTATTTCATATCATGATTGATTTACTCTCTATTAGCAAATTTCCTGCCTTTAATAATTATCAATGTTGAGATCCCCAGGAATGGCAGCGTGGATACAACCGTCCACCAATGACGGCTCACGATACCCGTAAACAGTACGAGCAGAAGGAGAACGGCAAGGAGTCCGAGCCCTGTAAAGACCAGGATTTTCCGGGGCTTCATCTGAAATAAGGATATTAACAGAAGGACCTGGCCAGTCAGTGGGAGTAATATCAATGGATGTAATACGGAAGCAGGATCTGTAAATAAGAGCTTCAGGATCTGCGCTTCCATCTGAAATAAAAATTGCCTTTGATCTTCTCCCCACTCCAGGTATCCGAGCATGGAGCTCAGGATGAGTGATGAGATGAGGATTTTATCAGTTTTCAATTCAATTATAGTTGGGAATATTCTTACCCAATATAATATCTCTTTCCAGAGTCTGAATTCCCTTTCCGGGATTTAGTTCCATAAGTCCGCTATGCCCTCCACGGGGATTGGGTTTATTCCAGTCTTCCTTCTTCAGTAATGGATCTCCTTTGAATACGTAATCCTCCAGCCAGTAATATTTTCCGCTGGGTTCAAGTATGGTCAGGTGAATATGGGCAGGATTGGTCCTCGATGGATAACTCCCGGGTTGCGAAGTATACAAGGTAAATCGACCCTTCTTATCGGTTTTTATCCAACCCCTTAAATAGCCATGCCTTTTGCCCCAGCCGGATTCATCGCCCTGTTTGGGATAGATTCCGGAGGCATTTGTGTGATAAAAGTATAGAACAACCCCTTCTGCGGGCGTCCTTCCATCGCTCTTATAGACCGTGCCAGTCAATTTAATTTGGGCAGGACTTTGATCGAACCCGGTAAGAGTATCTACGGCGCTCAGCAAGGCATCACCATACTCGAATACGGCTTCACAACCTTCGCAGGGTCCACCAACGAGTTTATTTTGCGCTTCTGAACACGCTAGACTTAAAATGAGCATAAGGGAAATGAGGGAAATTCGAATCATATAGTAATGTACGTCATATCCGGGCATAAAGGTTCTGGCCCTAAGGATATAACCTGTATTCAAAAACGCTTAAGATCTTCTTTTCCCCCATCCTATAGTGATCGGATTTTATCATGGGAAGTCCTTTTATCAGCTTTATACTCCTCTCGTTTCTATGATCCACCGGGTATTTAACGAAGTCTACATCAAACTTCCTGACAATCCAGGGCAGCATGAATTGCACGACTTTTTTTCCCGTACCCATACCCTGGGCAGACTGCTTAATCCAGATCCCAAAGTGGGGTTGTCTTCCCATAATGGAATGCAATCCGCAGCAACCCACAAACTCATGATCTGCGAGTATGACCCAGACATGATCCGTTCCTTTTTCAGCCTGCTCCATTGACGTCCGGATAAATTTTTCCGTGTCAGCGATTTTCTTCGGAGGATCTTCAACGGCAAGAAAACGGATGATTTCCTCATCGAAGCTCTGAAAGATATCCCCTGCAAATGATGGCATAACCGGGGTGAGTAGAATCCTGTTGTCAATCCTGACCTCCACGTGACAATTATCGGTTGTAAATCACGGGCATTTTTCCCTTCCAATCTTCCCAAACTTCGTTCTCGGTGAGTAACCTGGACATAAAGTCCGCAACATTGATCCTACTGGTCTTGCCCGGGTTGAATAGAGGATCACGAATAGGCGAAGGGTAAAGTTCGTAGGAACTTACGGAATCTTCATCAGTCAGGTCATCCGGCCGGACAGCCGACCACTCAATGATCTCGTGACTTTGACCTATTGAAGTTCGTAAAAATTCCGCTGCCTGTTCATTGTCCTTTTGAGGAGGGAGAAGTAAACGGATTATACCGATACCCAATCGGTGCCCAAAGGATACTTTTTCATTCAGGTCACGGTTTCGGTTTCCTGATGTATTCATTAATGCCAATCGCACTTTCCCGGCAGGGTTGCATTGAATAATCGCCTCACAAAGTCTTATAACAGAATCCTCTACAAGTTTGCGAGGCTTACCATAGATGCCTTTTAAACTCAGGTTATGTCCCAGGCATGAAGCGACTCCTTCACAACCCCTCACTAGTTCGTTGATTTCTTTATCGCTTAGGTTAAGCACGGTACCTTCATGGATTTCAATATTTCCGTGTTTTTGTAAATCATCGGGGAGTCGGCCGGCTGACCTGACTATTACCCTCACCTTATGTCTTTTCTCCAGTAGAATCCTCACGAGCTGACATCCTGTAGCGCCCGTGGCTCCTGCAACGAGAAGGGTTTTAGGTGTATGGGTGTAAGGGTTGATGTGTGTTTGGTTTAGAGGTTTAAGGTATAAAGGTTTGGGGTGGAAGGGAATGCCTTTTGTCAATTATGTATTGAATTGTATCTCTACCATTCACATTTTTATGGATATTCAGGGGAATGGGACTTCCTATTTATCACTTACACATCAAAATATGAAACGATTCATCTTTCTTTTACTCAGCTTTTCAGTGGTCAGCGCTTTTTCTCAAACACAAAAACCGGTTATTCACGGGAAACATTGGGTGGCCATTACAGGAAAACCGCTCGGTGCAACAGCTGGTGCAATGACTTTCGGTAAAGGGGGGAATGCAGTAGATGCTGCTTGCGCGATGCTTGCGGCCACGGCTACCATGTGGGATGTACTGAGTTGGGGAGGTGAAACCCAGGCACTGATCTATAACCCGAATACCGGGAAGGTGATTGGGATTAATGCATTGGGGGTTGCACCAACCGGTGCAACACCTGAATTCTTCCGCGAAAAGGAAATGGACTACCCTCCCGCCTTCGGACCCCTTGCTGCGGTAACCCCGGGAACACCCGGCGGATTGATGACCATGTTGGCAGAGTATGGAACCATGAGCCTGAAGGAGGTATTGGCGCCCGCCATGGACATGGCCAAAGGGTATCCCATGGAGGAGTCTACTTCGAGAAGGATCGAGTCCGGTAAAGAGAGGATAAAAGAATGGAAGTACAGCAAGCCCCTGTTTCTTCCCCACGAAGGGGAGGATTATGAAGCAGTAAAAGCCGGTGAGGTATTTTCTCAACCCGATTTACTGGTTACCCTGCAAAAACTTGTAGAGGCAGAGGAAAAAGCATTGAAAAAGGGAAAGTCCAGGAAGGAGGCCATTTATGCAGCCTATGAGAGGTTCTATACCGGGGATATTGCCAAGGACTTTGTTAAGGGTGTTCAGGAGGAGGGCGGCCTGATCACGATGGACGACCTGGAAAATTGGAAGGTGTATATCGAAGAACCCGAAACCACTAATTATAAGGGTATCGATGTATATAAGCTGACCTCTTGGGTTCAAGGTCCGGTTCTTTTGCAGGCTTTAAACCTGCTTGAAGGGGTGGATCTTCAATCTATGGGTTACAATTCGACAAAATATATTCACACCATTTACCAGGCGATGAGTATGGCGTTTGCTGACCGTGACTTCTACTACGGGGACCCGTATTTTCCACCGGAAGAGCCCATGGAAGGACTGCTGTCAAAAGAGTATGCCAAAGACCGAATCAAAACCCTCAATAAGGACATGAACGACCCGGATATCAAGCCCGGTGACCCCTATCCCTACATGGGCAAAACCAATCCGTACATGAAGTTTCTCGATGAATGGAGTAACAAAGTAAGCGTGAATGACGGTCCGGCAAATCCCTGGGATATGGGCTTTATGGAAGGTTTTCATGCGGGTACTACTTCAATACAAGCTGCCGATGAAGAGGGATGGGTAGTTTCCATCACACCAAGCGGTGGTTGGGTACCTGCTGTAATCGCAGGCAACACGGGCATTGGCCTGAGCCAGAGGATGCAAAGTTTTGTCCTTGATGAATCACAGAACCCCTTTAACGTACTCGAACCCGGTAAACGTCCCAGGGCTACACTAACCCCGAGCCTTGCGCTGAAAGAAGGAAAGCCTTTTCTGAGCTTTGCTGTACAGGGAGGAGATACACAGGACCAGAACCTGCTTCAGTTCTTCCTCAACGTGGTAGAATTTGGAATGAATGTACAGGAAGCTGCAGAAGCTGCGAATATCAACAGTTTCCAGCTGAGGAATAGTTTTGGTGCCCATGAGATCAAACCCGGTGAGATACTGCTCAATAGTGAAATACCCCGTTATACCCGGAACAAACTCTCTGAAATGGGCTACAGGATATCCACCAGGAACCGAACCAGTGGTCCTATCAATGCCATATGGTTTGACTGGGAGCATGGAACCATATGGGGAGGGGCGAGTAACTATGGTGATGATTATGGGATTGGGTGGTGAAGTAAAAGTGCAGAGTGTAAATCTATTTGGGAAGTAAAAAGGCAGAAGTTAAAAGTTAAAGGTCTTTAGGCTCTATCGAATACCGTGAATCATGATACTGAGAACCAAAAGACTCGATCTGATCCCGTTTCAAAAAACCGATGAAACGGAATTCCTGAAACTTAACATTGACCCTTTTGTCAGGAAGTATTTGTGGGATGATGAAATCATTGATATCGATCTGGTGCGGGAGTTATTGAAAACTAATGATGATCTTTTTAAAAATTGTAGTTATGGCCTTTGGAAAGCAGTATTAAAGGAAGGTCAAACTGTCGGATACAGCGGATTGTGGCATTTTTTTGAAGAGAAACAACCACAACTGATCTACATATTGAAAAAAAACTTTACTGGGTTCGGTTATGCAAGGGAATTCTCTCAGGCGATTATCGATTATGCACTATCAGACCTTGGGTTTAATTTCCTGGCAGCTGCCACTGATGAAGAAAACATTGATTCGCAAAGACTTGCAGAAAGGCTGGGGATGAAGCTTCATGAAAAACGGATTGAGGACGAAAAGGAGACGCTTTTTTACCGGATTGAGAAGAATCAGTAATATTTATCCGGAAAATGTCCCCACCAGTGGAAGCACAATCGTCATAAGGGAAACAAAAACACAAATACGATGAAAAATGCTGTAAACTGGTTTGAAATTCCAGTCAAAAATTTCGATGATTCAAAGTCATTTTATGAGACCATCATGGACGCCAAGATGGAGACCACCGAGATGGGAGATTCTGTAATGGCCTTTTTCCCCTCGGATGGACAATCTGGTGGAATCGGTGGCAGTATTATAACGGGTCAGGGTTATGAACCCTCTCAGTCCGGTTCTTTAGTGTACCTGAACGGTGGAGAGGACCTATCAGTACCCTTGGCACGAGTTGAAAAGGCTGGAGGTAAAGTTCTCGTACCCAAAACTCATATTGGCGAAAATGGTTATATCGCACATTTTCTTGATCCCGAAGGTAATCGGGTGGCTTTTCATTCTTTCAATTAACATCCGTAAATTATCTAACTCTTAAACCTCAAAGCGATGAAAGAATTCATGATGATATTTATCGGGGCAGATTACGAGGAACTCGGATTGTCCCCAGAACAGCTGCAGGAACGGATGGGCAAGTGGTTTGCCTGGGGCGATAAAATGGGAGAACAAGGTATTCTCCGTGGTGGGAATGCCTTGAACAGCGCTTCCAAAAGGGTCAGTGGACCTGAACGCGTTGTATCCGACGGCCCTTTCGTAGAAGGAAAAGAGCTCGTTGGAGGCTATTACCTAGTGGCCGCTGAAAACGCTGAAGATGTCGTCAAAATAGCAGAGGATTATCCTGATTATGATCTCGGTGGTACTGTTGAAATCCGGGAAGTATTAAAAATGGACTAACTATGGAACCAAAAATTGTCGATCATCTATTCCGTCACCAGTATGGAAAGATGATCGCAATTTTAACCAAAGTTTTCGGTCTTACCCACCTGGAACTGATCGAGGATGCCGTCCAGGATACCTTTATTAAAGCAACCCTCAAATGGAGAAAGGGTCTTCCTGATAATCCGGAAGCATGGCTAATGCGGGCAGCGAGGAATAGGGCAATTGATCTATTGAGAAAAATCAAGCCACAGGCCCAGGTTGACAGTATCCCGACCGGGACCGCCAGTATAGGTATACAGGAAATTTTTCTGGATCACGAAATAGAGGACAGCCAGCTGAGGATGATTTTTGTAGCCTGTCACCCCGAGCTGAAAACAGAGGAGCAGATTGCCTTTGCACTTAGAGCCGTCTCGGGGTTTTCGATGCGGGAGATAGCCGCTGCCTTGCTCACGAAGGAAGAAACCGTTAAGAAAAGGTTGATCAGGGCCAGGAAGAAGATCAACGACCGTGATATTCAATTTGATTACCCGGATCCACAGCAGATTAATGAAAGAATGCAGGGGGTCCAGCACGTCATTTACCTCATATTTAATGAAGGATTTCACTCGACTAAGCGTCAGTCGCTAGTGGATAAGGAATTGTGTGGTGAGGCTCTGCGCCTCAGCCAATTACTAATCAAAAAGGTCAACCTAAGGTCAGAAAGCTTGTATGCATTGTTCGCATTAATGTGTTTTCAATCTGCCCGGTTGGATAGTAAAATCAATGAGTTTCATGAAATTATCGATCTCGAGCACCAGGATCGCACAAAATGGTATCGACCCCTAATCAACCTGGGAAATAGTGCGATGTTAAAGTGTGAGGAATACGAGGGTGTATCTTCATACTATATCGAAGCTTCCATAGTGGCTGAACACTTAAGAGCCCCTACTTTTGAGGATACCGACTGGGCCGGTATCCATGAGTTGTACCGGGAATTGCAATCCATCAACCCGTCCCCCATGAATCTCCTCAACATGGCCATTGTTGCCCTACAGTATATGGAAGTTTCCCATAGCCTGGATTTGCTGGAATCCATTTCACCTGAAAAACTTGAACATAGAAAATACCTGCTATATGGAGCTTACGCAGAAGTCTATCAGAAAATGGGGGATACTCAAATGGCAAATAAATACCTGGACCATGCCATACAGTACACTACAAACACCTCAGAAAGAAATTACCTCAAAAAGAAAAAAATAACATAATCCCCCATCCCCTTTCATCCTCACTCTCCAACTCATCCACCCTTTAACCCATCTACCCATCAACCCATCAGCCCAAACCCCCAACCTAAAAAACTCCCCTCGCCTTCAACTCCAGGTACTTGTTAATGGTATTCACCGTAAGATCCTGGGGGGAGGTAAGGATGCAATGAATACCGTAGCTGGCCAGTTCACGAACGATCAGTTTTTTCTCGAAGGCAAACTTTTCAGCGATGGCTTTATGATACATAGTTCTCAGGCTCGATGCGCGATCTTCTATCAGGGATGACATCTCTGTATTTTCAAAAAATATAAGTACCACGAGGTGATTTTTTGCCAGGCTGATAAGAAATGGTAGTTGCCTGTCGAGTGAAACACGGGATTCAAAATTCGTAAAAAGGAGCAGTAAACTTCGGTGGTTTAATTTATTTCTCACCAGAGAAAAGAGTCTGCTGAAATCTGTTTCCTTGAATGCGGTTTTTTGATTGTATAAGGCTTCCTGAATCAGGAACATCTGGTTGTTGCGCTTACTCGCAGGCAATACCGTTCCCACTCGGTGTTGAAAGGTGATCAATCCCGCTTTATCCTCCTTTTTGATGGCTATGTTTGAGATTACAAGGCTAGCGTTTATGGCATAATCGAGTAGACTTAAACCGTTAAAAGGCATTTGCATTACCCGTCCTTTGTCGATCAGTGAATAAACCTGCTGACTTTTTTCATCCTGGTAATTGTTCACCATTAGTGCGGCCTTCCGGGCAGTGGCTTTCCAGTTTATGGTCCTGAAATCATCACCCTGAACATACTCCTTGATCTGTTCAAACTCCATGTTATGACCGATTCGCCTGATTTTCTTGATCCCGAGCTCAGTCAGGTTATTGCTGATTGCCATGAGTTCGTACTTCCTCATTTGGAGATATGAGGGGTAAACGGGTACGGTTTTACCCTGCGAAAATCTGAATTTACGGGTACACAATCCCAATTGGGTCCTGGCAAATACATTAAGCGCCCCAAAATTATATTCACCGCGTTTGGTGGGACGTAATTCATATTCGATATACTTGACTTCGCCGGGGGACAAATCAAGCATCATGACAAGGTCACGCCTTTGAAACTGGTGGGGCAATTCATCGATGACCTTTAATGTGATCTTGTAGGGGTAAAAATTTTCCAGGTGGATGGTAATGGGATTTTCATCACCATTGGAAAGTTTGTCCGGAGTGGATCGGGTCCCAAAAATACCCTGTCGAATTCTATAAAGAAGGATAATGTCTACAAGAGAGAAAATGATAAAACCGTAGAGTAGGAAGAGGATGGTTGGAAATAGAATGGGTAACAGGTAGGCGAGCACAAAAAGAATGCACAACAACCACAACAGGTTGAAAAACCTCTGACTGAAATATAGTGACAGGATTCCCTTCATTAGCGGGGCACTTCCACTCTCTTAAGTGTTTGTTCAATGATCTCGTCGGCAAGTATTCCCTCCATTTCCCGCTCGGGAGAAAGTATTATCCGGTGCCTCAGGGCGGGGTAGGCCACCTGCTGAATATCTTCAGGAGTAACGAAGTCTCTCCCATTTATCGCGGCTATTGATTTGGCGCCATTCAGAATGGCGATGGAAGCTCTGGGTGAGGCCCCCAGAAACAGGGATTCATCTCGTCTTGTATCCTGTACAAAAGCCGCGATGTATTTGATCAAAGGCTCTTCCACATAAACCTGCTTGACCAATTTTCTAAATTCATTAATTGCTTTGGGCTTAAGAACTTTTTTTATGTTCTCCATACCTTTGCTGATTTGACCGCTGTGGTGGCTATGAAGAATATCTACTTCCTGTGCCTCGGTGGGATAATCCACGTTGATCTTATACAGGAATCGATCCAGTTGTGCTTCGGGAAGCCGGTAGGTGCCCTCCTGTTCAATGGGATTCTGCGTTGCAATCACAAGGTATGGTTCATCCATTTTCATGGTATCTCCATCTACAGTTACCTGTCGTTCTTCCATCACCTCAAACAATGCGGCTTGTGTCTTCGCCGGAGCGCGGTTGATTTCATCGATCAGGATAATATTTGAAAATATCGGTCCTGCTCGGAATTCAAACTCTGTATTTTTCATGTTGAAAACAGAGGTTCCAATAATATCAGATGGCATCAGGTCAGGGGTAAACTGTATCCTGCTGAACCCAACATCCACTACTTTGGCGACCATTCGGGCAGCAAGAGTTTTGGCCACACCGGGGACTCCTTCCAGCAAAATATGGCCGTCGGAAAGAATAGCGGAGATGATGAGCTCCACCATTTCATCCTGGCCGACAATTACTTTACCTATTTCAGTCTTGATCTTGTCAACACCCTCTTTCAGTGGTGAGAGGTCGATCCTGTTTTCAAATGTTTCGTTATTCTCCATTAGTCATATGGTCACTTTGTAATCGTAAAATTTATCAAGGTTTTCGCTGAATCTCTTCAACAGCTCGTCGCTCACAGGCTTAGCACTATTGATATATCTAATTTGCTTCACCAATTCTTCAATTATTTTTTTTTCACTTTGACTTTTTCTCGTCAAAGCCTTAATAAAATCATCATCCATTTTTCGGGTTTCCAGGTAATAATGCGATCTCACATACTCAAGGAAAAATTGCGCCCTTTTCAACGCAATAGAGCTGTGGTGACCTCCTTCGAAGTACAAATTACCTATGGTTTGGACAAACTCAAGAGTGTCGTTCCGGGGTGGAGTGACAATAGGTATCGGCCTTTGTTTTCTCTTGATCTCAAATAGTGCCATGAGAATCAGACCTCCCAATACAGTATACAAAGCGAGTTTCAGGGCTGGCTGGCTGAGGATATATCGCAGTGGGCTATTGGACAAACCCCTTCCAATCTCATAAAATTCTGTCCATACCAGTTTGGTCCCGGGGACATGCGACATCATATAACTGACGAAGGGATAACCATCTGCCTGAAGCAGGTAAATATTTGAAAGTAAGTGAGGAACACTGGAGATTATGAATTTGCCATTTCCATTACTGACACTGACGAGGATAGGGTAGTCCATATACCTGGCAAGTACACGGGTGTTGGTTTCATTTACATCAGTAAAGTAGGTGAATATATCTCTTTTCTTTATCACAAAATAGTCCTTTGAAAAGGCACGATCTGTAGCTCGAATATGAACGGTGTCCCTGATTAGAAAATCCTTTATGGAAAACCGGTAATTGGATTGTGTCCCCTCGTCCATGAGTGGGATAATCTGATTGCCGAAGAAAACATTGGCGGTATCCAGGTCCAGGCCCAGGGTATCGAGCATTGAGGAATTAAAGTAATGGGCACTCACCAGCAGATTACTACCCTCTTGTACTTTCTCCATGATCTTATTGAGCTCCAGGTCAGAAATTTCAAATTTCTCGCTGACACTGAGAAAGTTTACCGGGTTTTGCAATGTATCTGTGAGCTCTAAAATAGTATTTCTGTTCCTTTCAATGTCGCTGAAAAGGTCAGGCAACATCTCTTTAAGCGCATAGGTACCATAAGGGATCTTTAACTGCGAATAAAACATTCGTGTCCAGTTGATTTGCTGTGTATTGACCGATCCGATGGTAAGGAGGATGATCACCAGCAGTATTCCAATCAATATGTAGTACAGCTTTCTGATATTACTTGATTTTAGAACTTATTTCCCTGTATAATTCGTCTGCTTTCATCCAATGATCATTCCGTGCATCGAAATGACCGTACCACAGGTAGTTGAATTGGTAGCTTAAGCGGGAGAATTTTTCCCGAAGTGTCTGGTCACTTAACTCCCGGGCATACTGGTTATTGGTTTTCCCTTCCGCCCAATAGATAAGCTGATAGTCAGACATTAGTTTCAAGGTCCGCAGGTAAACCAAACGGACTGCCAATCGGAAGTCCTCTTTTTTTATTGCGCCCTCAATTTCCTTATCAAAATCAATTGAATGGATATCCTCATGATGGACAGAATAGCTCAAATTGCCTTCCTTTGACCTCCTGGAGAATACCCATGAATACCGGGACCTCAAAAGTAACCAAACGAGAACACCGGCAGCGATAAAGGATATCAGGTATAAAAATGGTTCACTCAATCCACCTCTTTGGAGAAGACTGTAGAACCAGCTTAACCCATCTGCAATCCATTCAAATATCTTCTGGAGCCATCCGGCTTTTTCACCGACTTCCACAGGGTAGTCCAGGTCGCCATCTGCTTTTAGTTTTTCAAGAGTTTCTTCTTTGATTTCCCGGTACTCATCCGAATCCTGGGCGAAAGCAGGGGCAATTGCGATTAAAAGTATCCATATGAAGATCAGCCGTTTAATAATCCTCATCGTGTTCACTATCACCGGAACGGTCAGCCCCCAGCTTACTCTCTGTATTCTCTGTATCGATCGAGGCGATTGTATTCATTAACCCTGCAGCCTCCTTTTGTTCAACCAGGTTATGGTACTGGATACCCGTTCCAATAAAAATCAGGAAACTGAGGAGATACCTGGCTACTACGTAGAGTATGAAAAATCCGACTACCCACCAGCTCCTGGTGATTTCCTGAAGAACGGCTTCTTCAGCACCTGTTTGTTGGGCATCGAATACCTGTACCAGCATAGTGACATAAGGTGGAATGAAGAATATGGAGCTGACCACTCCAACCACTATAGAGGTGATCATGAAAACCCCAAAGGTCTTCCACCAATGATTTTTGACAAGTTTGAAACAACGCCCGATGATGGTACCGATATCAAGTCCCCTTTGTTCAAAAACGTAAATGGGGAAATAAATACTGAATACACCCACAAAGTAAAAGATCACTCCGAAGGGTATAAAAAAGAGGATAAAGAATACCGGCGATACAAGTGCAACAAGTGCAGTAAACCCACCGACCACAACAAAGTATGCTATGATAAGAAGGACACTTAGGATAAAAGCATGAAATAAGATGCCCCAAACGGTCTTTTTCGACCTTTTCCAAACCATATCCGGAGTGATTTTATCAGGCCTGTCATTTACATAAATGTAGAGGTAATCGAGACTGACTGCAGTTACAAATACTGTGGCAAGTAGTGAGAAAAACATCAATCCTACGAAATAAAGACCTGCTTCGACCGTGAAAAAATCCGGACTTCCCGTAAATCCAAGAGTAAAGAAAGTATCAAACAGCAGTGCAAACAGAATAGCGGCTACGAGCATTACCGGCCCTGAAATGTACACCTGGGCTTTTAGCATACCGAGAAATTCACGTTTGGTGAATTCGATAATAGCATTCATGGTTTCACTGAAAGTTCTCTTCTTCCGGAATTCGATATAGTTGGTGTTAGTGTTCATGGTCCGCATTTCTTGTTTACTTTATAGGGGTACCAGATAAAATAGAAAAGGATAAATGCCAGGGAACCGGCGATAATCAGAATCTTCATTGCGACAGGCATACCAAATAGTCGGGTAACGAATGATTCAATAAATCCGGCGATAATAAATAGGGGAATTAAGCCAATTACAATCTTAACTCCGTCTTTAGCACCCTTTTGAAAACTGTCTTTCCGCTTATAGGTCCCGGGAAAAAGAATTGAATTACCCGCAACAAGCCCCGCAGTACCAGCCATAATTATCGCAGCAATTTCGATGGTCCCGTGAAGCCAAATTGTCAAGGCAGATTCACCCAGAAGCCCATAGCTGTAGAAGAAATACTGGAAGCTACCCAGCATAATACCGTTGAATACAAGTATAAAACCAGTCCCAAAAGATAGCAGGGCAAACAAGGGGGTACCGTTTATAAACCAGCCCCATGCAAAGGTACGCAGCGAAACCAGGATATTGTTCACAGTGATACCAACGAACATGTTTGCCTCGCTGCTGGAGGCATAAACGCCCATAACTTCTCCCTTTTCGATATTTTCGAGGGTCATATCCACGTACCGGTCTCCGAGGATCAGCCGGACGAATAATTCATCATTGGCTGCAGAGAGGGCGCCTACCAGTACTGCCAGCGAAAATATCATAAATGAGTAGAGCAACTTTTTTCTATGTTCATAAAAAAGCATAGGCACTTCGATGGTCCAAAAAGTGACTATTCGCTTTCTGCTTTCTCTTTTATTCTTGTAGATAGTCAGGTGAATCTTGCTGGCAAGGTGATTGAGATAATGGGTGGTATCGGTTCCGGGAAAATGAGTATTGGAGAATGAAAGATCATCCTGAACTTGAATGAAGAGATCCGCCAGCTGATCCGGGTCGGGTTTATTGTGTTTGTTATTGACCAGATCTTCAAACTTCTTCCAACGTTCCTGGTTTGCTTTTACAAATGCGGCTCTTCTCAATGGGATTAATTTGATTTACCGGAATAAATAATTCTGACTAGATTGCGCCTTTTAAAGAATGGAAATTAATCAAAATATTCAGCCATGCCAAGCGTCAAGGTGCGCACCACTCAGAATGTTCTGATTGAATATCCGATAGCCAGCGTTGGGGATCGGGTTGCTGCTCATTTGATCGATTTTATTATCAAAGTCGCCTACGTATTCCTGATAATATACGCATTGGGTCAGGTAACAAACCCGGATGACTACCTGGTTATCATATTTTACCTACCTGTCTTGTTCTATAATTTTCTCTTTGAATTATTCATGAATGGACAGAGCCCTGGAAAGGTCGCCATGAGGATCAAGGTAATTAAACTTGATGGCTCGCGGCCGGGAGTGATCAATTATTTTCTGCGGTGGATTTTTCGGACCATTGAGATATGGTTTTCCAGTGGGCTTGTGGCCTTTTTATTTGTGATACTAACTTCAAAAGGTCAGAGGTTAGGTGACCTCGCCGCGGGAACTACCGTTATCAAATTATCCAGGACTGACCTTTTAACGTCAAATCCTCTTAATACTACTTTTGATGATGAATATGAGCCCGTTTACAAGGAGGTGATCAGGTTATCAGATGCGGAGATTGATTTAATTGAGCAGGCCCTCGATTTCAACAGGAAGGAAGGGGATCCCGGACCGGCTAACCTCCTGGCAGAAAAACTCGCTTCAAAAATGGGCGTAAGGTTGAACGATCCACCTATCAAATTCCTTCATGTAATCAAGAAAGACTATTACCATGTCACCTCAAGGTGATCACCAGATTCAATAAACTGATGTTTTGAAAAAATTTACAGTAATTGGGGGACGGAAAAATGAAAATAATTGCAGATAGCGGATCAACAAAAACCCATTGGCGCATTATCCATGACGATGGTGAGATTTCCCAGGAACGCACACAAGGATTGAACCCCTATGTAGCATCAGATGAAAACATTCTGGAAGAAATCAGGAAGAGCACACTGGGCAAGTTTGCCGAAAAACAACCAAGCCTCTATTTCTACGGTGCCGGATGTAAAAGCCATGAGAACAAAATGCGCATGTTGATGGCTTTGAATGAAGTCTTTCCCGGGGCGCAGATTGTTGTGGAGGACGACCTGATTGGTGCGGCGAGGGCAACAGCAGGCAGGGAGCCGGGAATCGTGTGCATCCTTGGAACGGGGTCCAACTCCTGTCTCTACGATGGCCGAGGTATCACTCAACAAGTGGATAGTCTCGGGTTTATTCTTGGGGACGAAGGCAGCGGTGCCGCCATGGGCAAAATGCTGGTCAGGGATTACCTGAGGGGAAAGCTACCTGATTCCCTTTCGGAAAAACTAAAGCTACGGGGTCCGATTGAAAGAGATGAGATCTTGAATAAGATATTCAGGGCTGAGAGGCCTAACCAATATCTCGCCTCTTATACGCGGTTCATCCTACAAAACCGCGAAGACCCCTATATGGCTTCACTTATCATGAGGACACTGGATGACTTTTTTGAAGCCCATGTTTCGAATTATGAGGAGCATAAGACCATGCCATGTCACTTTGTGGGTTCGATTGCTTTCTACTTTGCAGATTTCCTGAGGAAAGCGGCCGCTAAGCATGGCGTTACAATTGGCAAGATCCTGGAGGATCCCATTGCAGGTCTTACACTATACCACAATAATGTATCATGAGTGTAACGGAGTCTCCTTCAAACCATGACCGCCTGGAAAATCTCAGTTTTGAAGAACTGGTAAGTGGAATAAACCAGGAAGATCACCTGGTGGCCCCGGCAGTAAAGAAATCCATTCCCCAGATCATAGAATTCCTTAAGTCGGCAATAGAAAAATTAAAGAACGGTGGAAGGTTATTCTATATCGGGGCAGGGACCAGTGGCCGACTTGGGATATTGGATGCCTCTGAGATACCCCCGACTTATGGTATGCCTCACGGATTAGTGATCGGCCTTATTGCAGGAGGTGATGGCGCAATCCGGAAAGCCGTTGAATTTGCTGAAGATGATTATGAAGGGGCCTGGAAAGACCTCCTGGAGTATGAAGTAAACAAATCGGATGTGTTGATAGGCATAGCCGCTTCGGGAAGGACTCCATATGTAGTGGGGGGTGTGAGGAGTGCAAGGGAGGCAGGGTTGCTCACAGGGTGTATTACGTGTAATCCTGGAAGTGAACTGGCTGCCGAAGCTGAATTTCCTGTTGAGGTGATCGTCGGGCCCGAATTTGTTACCGGAAGTACAAGAATGAAGGCGGGGACTGCTCAAAAATTTGTGCTTAACATGATTTCAACCAGCCTGATGATTGCTTTAGGACGAGTTAAAGGAAACAAAATGGTCGATATGCAACTTAGTAATACTAAGCTCCTCGACCGCGGGACAAAGATGATCATGGAAGAACTCGGAATTGACAGCGATAAAGCGCGCTCATTGCTTATGGAATTCGGATCTGTAAGAAAAGCGATTGAAGCTCATAAAAAACATTGAATATGAAGAATTTAAGATACATCTGGTTCATTTTAGTTATTGGCATACTCGCTGGTTGTGGTAGTGATCCAGAACCGCGAAAGATTGAATACTACCAGGATAGCGAGAAACTACTCAATTTCACCGCTCAGCAAATTAAGGACCTCTTTAATGCCGGGGGTGCTTCAGCTTTCACGTCTCTGGTGGAACATGAGATAATCGTTTACAAATTCTATTACAAAACGACTTATAACGGAGAGGATATTAATGCATCTGGACTGATAAGCATTCCTGTTACCGAAGAGCCAGTGCCTGTTGTAAGCATTCAGCATGGTACCATTGTGAACCATGATGACGCGCCCTCGATTGACTGGCCTTCCTACCAGACACTAACTTACTTTTCAAGTGGAGGGTATATTATGGTAATTCCCGACTATATCGGGTTCGGCAGTTCAGAAGATATCCTTCATCCTTACTATATAAGCAAAGCTTACGAAGCAGCTATTATTGACATGATCCGAGCCGCGGAAGAATTTTTCTACCTGGAAGGCGGAAATTTTAACGGTGAGGTATTCCTGGCTGGCTACTCGGAAGGTGGTTATGCTACTATGGCTGCCCACAAAGCATTTGAAGACAACCCAATTGAAGGGTTTGAGTTGAAGGCCAGCGCCCCCGCAGCGGGTGGATATGCATTGACTGCATTTCGCAATTACTTTTTTACCAGGGATAACTACGACCAGCCCTTTTTTATGGCCTATGTGGGAGCAGCTTACCAGGAGGAGTATTTCCAGAATACTGACTTGTCGGTCTACTTCCAGGAACCTTATGCATCCGAAATACCTGGATTGGTTTCAGGAGCGCTTAGTGGAAGCCAGGTTAATTCCTCGCTGACAACAAAGGTTTCAGACCTTCTGCAGCCAGGGTTCATGGCAAATGCTGACACTGATCCGCTCTATTCAGGAATGAAGGATGCTTTGGAACTGAATGATCTTTCCAATTGGTTGCCCACCATTCCCATGTACCTGTACCATGGAGATGCTGATGTTACGGTTCCATTCAGTAATTCTATAACCACCTACCAGAATATGGTGAACCTGGGAGCTGGAGCAAATATTGTTTCACTAACAACGCTGGACGGTGAAGATCATCTTTCGGGTGGTCCGGCCTATTTTTTTGAGGTTGTTCAATTAATCAACTCCCTGAAATAGTCAATTAATATTTTCTTTCCAGAGGTATTGATTGGCCAGAGTCCAACTTAACACCAGGTTCCTGATATTGGCATTGTAATCCTGGATCACCTTGTTGATGAACTCAGCGTCATCCTCCGTGAATTCATCCTTTTTATAAATGGCTGAAATTGTTGCGAATTCCTTGCGGCTCAGGGTGCGAAAATACTGGATCAAGTCCATGGTGAGTTGCCTGTATTCAGATTCAGCCCTGTACGGTTCAATTTGGCCAAGGTTTTTCAATCCGGTATTACATGCCTCGATTACCTTAAGCCTTTGTTTCTCCAGTTTCCGATGATTTTGATCCGGGAGTAGCTTAAGAAGTTCATTAAACTCCCAGCTCACTTTAAAATACTCGAGAAATACCGCCCGGCTGTATTTACTGAGTTCACTGATCTGATCTATTTCATCGCTAAGGTCAACCTCATCATATTCGTCCAGTTTGAGGTCATATTTGCGGGCAAAAGCTTCCTGTGCTTTATAAAGTTTATCAATTGCCCTGTTGAGTTTATCATCCACTTCGCTTTCAGCTTCCAGGTATGCTTCCAAAGCTTGATAGGAATCATCAAATTGCTTTTTAAGACCGAGTGATTCTATCAGATCGGTCTCATAGACACTTATATATTCCTCAAAAACCTCTATGGTTTGCCTTTTCAGTCTCGCTGTTCCCTGGAAATTGGGCAGTCTCCTGACTTTATTCATGGACCGTCTTATCTCCGAAAGGAACTCAAGCCGTTTTTTGTCAATACCATCGTAGTCGTCACTTTGAATAGAATAATTCAGGTATTCCAGGCTGAGCTTAATGATTTTAGTTTGCTCTTTGATTAAGTAGTTATTGTATACCACAGGATCTGAAAAATCCTGTGCATTTACACTGAGATTCGCCGTATAGCTCACAAAAATTATGACAATGAGGGGTCTCACTGCGCAAAGGTAAACAAAAGGAGGGCCAAACTCCTTTATTTGGTCAGTTCGGGTCGTCCGTTTATCTTGTCGAAATGAGTTTTGGAGAAAAGGTAATCTCATTTCTGTCTACAACTAAAATTGTTGAAAAGCTCCCCGATGGTGTGGAGATTCTGGATCCATATGCCGCACCTGCAGCTATGGACCTTACCAGCAGATTTTACCGGAAATTCTATAGCGACAATTCGCTAAGAACATTCCTGATAGGGATTAACCCGGGGAGGTTTGGGGGCGGCGCAACGGGAATTGCTTTTACTGATCCTGTCAACCTTAGTGAGAAATGTGGGATTGATAATGACCTGGACAAGAGACATGAACTTTCCTCCCGCTTCATTTATTCAATGATTGATGCCTTTGGCGGTCCACATGAATTCTATAACCAGTTCTATTTCACTTCCGTGTCCCCTTTGGGTTTTGTGCAGAATGGGAAGAACCTGAACTACTACGACTTACCTGAATTGCAGAAAATACTGGAACCCTATATGGTTGATAGTCTCAAAACACAAATCTCCTTTGGTTCGAGGCCTGTTGCATACAGTCTGGGAAGGGGTAAGAATATTGCATATCTCTCAAAAATTAATGACCGGTATAACCTTTTTAAGGACATTAGGCCACTGCCTCATCCACGATGGGTGATGCAGTACAGATTAAAGAGATTGGAGGAGTTTATAGAGTTATACAGAAATGAGCTAGCGGATCATCTCCACACCCCTTGAATCTCATTGTTTTTATAAGTTCCATTTACTATTTTGGTCGTCCTTCAAAAGGGAAGGAGTCTAGTTCTTCCACATATTTACACTATAAACGAATTGAGTGATGCAGGTATTTGACGCTAAGCATATTAAGAATGTCGTTCTACTCGGCAGTTCTAAATCAGGAAAAACCACTCTTGCCGAAACAATGCTATTTGAGGCAGGATTAATCAATAGGAGAGGAAAAGTTGAAGATAAAAATACAGTTTCAGACTATCATGAAATTGAACATGAGAGAGAGAATTCTGTGTATGCAACATTAATGCATACCGAATGGAGAAACTATAAGATAAACATTATTGATACTCCGGGCCTGGATGATTTTATGGGGGAAGTCATTGCCCCGGTCAGGGTAGCAGACACCGTAATTTTTCTAATTAACGCACAGCACGGTGTAGAGGTGGGAACTGAACTGCAGTGGGATTATGTGGACAAATTCAACAAGCCCACTCTTTTTGCCATCAACCAGATGGATCATCCTAAAGCAGATTTTGAAGGGACTCTTGATTCGATAAAAGATAGGTTCGGGTCTTCAGCTACACTTATGCAATATCCTGTAAATGCAGGAGAGGGCTTTAATGGGATCATCGATCTTCTAAAAATGAAGATGTATAAATTTTCCCCTGAAGGCGGAAAGCCGGAGAAACTTCCCATACCTGACGAGGAAAAAGAAAAGGCAAATCAACTCCACAATGAACTGGTCGAAAAAGCTGCAGAAAATGATGAGGCTTTAATGGAGCTGTATTTCGAAAAAGGTGAGTTGAACGAAGACGAAATGCGGCAGGGATTGAAAATTGGAATGCGAAATCATGACGTGTTTCCCATTTTTATATTGTCCGCGCTAAACAATATGGGGAGTGGAAGAATGATGGGTTTCATTGACAACGTCGCTCCTTCCACGGTCGATACCAAACCTGAGCAGGCTGAGGATGATTCCGAAGTAACTCACAAAACTGATGGACCTCCCATATTATTTATATTCAAAACACAATACGAGCCGAATCTGGGAAAGATGACATTTTTCAAGGTAATCTCGGGTTCAGTAAAAGCCGGAGATGAACTGTTCAATCACCAAACAGGTACCAGCGAAAGATTGAACCAGCTGTTTATAGTAGATGGACATAAGCGGAATACTGTTGAACAGCTTATGACAGGCGATATCGGTGTTACGCTAAAGCTGAAGGATACACAGACCAACCATACTCTTCGTTCCTCCAAGACTAAGGTGGGCCTGAAACCTATTGTATTCCCTGAACCCAGGATACGGGCAGCCATTGTGGCTCAGTCCAAAGGGGATGAGGAGAAGATGAGTGAAGTATTGCACAAACTCAACGAGGAGGATCAGACAGTGATTGTTCAATACTCACCCGAGCTTAAGCAGTTGATCATGTCGTGCCAGGGAGAGCTGCACATGAATATTATCAAGTGGGTCCTCGAGAAAAATTATAAACTCCATATCGAATTCGAAAAACCCAGGATTCCATACCGGGAGACCATACAGAAACAGTCGGAATCCAGTTACCGGCATAAGAAGCAGTCTGGTGGTGCCGGACAGTTCGGGGAAGTTTTCCTTCGAATTGAACCATATTATGAAGGAATGCCGGATCCGGAAGATCTCAATGTGAGAGGCAGGGAAGAAGTAGAACTTGAGTGGGGTGGGAAACTCGTTTTTTATAATTGTATAGTTGGTGGAGCAATCGACGCGCGTTTTATTCCGTCCATTCTCAAGGGTATTATGGAGAAAATGCAGGAAGGACCCCTTACGGGGAGTTATGTCAGAGATGTCAGGGTGATGGTCTACGATGGAAAGATGCATCCTGTTGATTCCAACGATATCTCCTTTAAGATTGCAGGGGCCCAGGCCTTTAGACAGGCCTTTGTCAATGCCAGCCCTAAATTGTTGGAGCCAATAAACGAACTTGAAGTATTGGTCCCCGAAGAATTGATGGGTGAAGTAATGACTGATCTTCAAACCCGAAGAAGCGTTATTCAGGGTATGGATTCCAAGGGCAGGTACCAGGTGATCAGGGCGAAAACACCCCTTGCCGAACTTGACCGATACACAACCAGCCTTAGGTCGATTACCCAGGGTAAGGCCAATTTTAGTACGAGGTTTGCAGAATATTCTGCCGTTCCGGGTGAAATTCAAAAGCAGTTAATGGACGAATACTCAACGGCTGCAGAAGCCTGAGAAATTGGATATTGAACAGATAAGAAAGGATACCCCCGGCACTGGGGAACTGATCCATTTTAATAGCGCGGGGAGTTCTTTAATGCCTGAGCCGGTTTATATATCCATGCTCAACTATGCTGAGGAGGAATGGAAAAAAGGTGGATACGAAACAGTAGCTGTAAGATCGGAAGAATTGAATACTTTCTATACGGAATCAGCACGACTGCTCAATGCAAATAGTGATGAAATTGCCTATACCGACAGCGCAACCACTTCCTGGCAGCGGGCTTTCTTCGGCATAAATTGGCAGGATGGAGATGAGATCATTACCGCTAATACCGAATATGCGAGTAATTATATTTCCTTTCTGAGGTTGAGGAAATGGTTCGATATTAAGATCCTCGTAGCACGCGACAACGAATATGATGAAGTGGACCTCAATCACCTCGAGGAGTTGATCACAGACAGAACACGGTTGATTGCCATTACCCATATGCCTACCATGGGAGGTGTTGTGAATCCGGTGGAGGAAGTTGGTAAGGTAGCGGATAAATACGGGATCATTTACATGGTAGATGCTTGTCAGTCAGTGGGGCATTGTCCTCTCGATGTCAAAAAAATCGGTTGCCATATACTTTCCGGTACCGGGAGAAAATACCTCAGGGGCCCACGGGGAACCGGTCTATTATATGTAGATAAAAACCTGATCGAAGAGCTGGATCCTATTTCGATCGATTTATTCTCGGGACAATGGATGGACCTGGAGAATTACCGGATGCGAAAGAATGCTATCAGGTTTGAGACTTATGAAAAAAATTACGCAGCGAAAGCGGGTTTAGCCAGGGCAATAAAATACCAGAATGACCTGGGAATTGAGAAGACCTGGCAGAGGGTACAGGAATTGGCAGCTGATTTCCGGGATAAGCTAAGAGCAGTCCCCGGAATAACGGTCCATGACAGTGGCCGTGTACAATCGGGCATCGTGACCCTGACTGTGAATGGTAAAACATGTGCAGAGGTAATGGAGGCCCTTCAGTATCGCAATATTAATGTCGCTTACGCATTTACTGCCAACTCCAGGTTATATATGGAGAAGAGGGGGCTTCAGGAAGTTGTCCGGGCATCAGTCCATTATTTCAACACGGAAGATGAAATTGAACAGGTGGTGAGCGGATTGTCAGAGTGCCTTTCAAATAATACCCCTTACAAATAATTCAGGTCTTTAATAAATTGATCCTTCCGTAATAAAACTCTACACAGATGAGAAAAATTTTAGCAGTATTCATTCTATCATTCCCGGTCTTTGTGGCCGATGCGCAAATTGATATTAAATACATGGAACCTGATCCGGCCATTAAGAAACTGGCGGAAGCAGCCCCGGCCCCGGTAGTGGTAATGGATGAATCCGCAGAAAATTTGGTCCTTCTGCACCGCACCCTGTTTTCATCTATCAAGGAATTGAGTGATCAGGAATATCGACTGGCTGGTTTAAGGATTAATCCCAGGACAAACGGGAGAAGCCGCTCCCGCTATTACGAGAATATTACGGTGAAGAAGCTTAGTAGCATGGAGGAATTACAGGTAAAGGGACTTCCGGATAATCCACGGCTAGGTAATATCGGGTGGTCACCTGATTTCACCAAAGTAGCGTTTACGCACGATGCAGAAACCGGTATTGAACTTTGGGTACTGGATGTAGCTTCAGCCTCAGCAACAAAAATAACGGAGCCGATACTGAATGATGTCTTCTGGGGCAATCCCTATGAATGGACCAAGGACTCTAAAGGATTCCTGGCAAGAGTAGTTCCTGAAAGTCGCGGATCGATAACTCCATCAAACCAGGCACCCGAAGGTCCCGTGGTCTCCGAGAACCTGGGGAAAGAAGCACCCGCCAGAACTTACCAGGATCTCCTTAAGAGTAAAGCTGATGAGAAGAACTTTGATTATTTTGCCACCTCAGCGATCACAAAGATCGATATGGAGGGAGAAATGGCAGAGCTCCTTCCCCCTGCTGTATATTCATCGGTTTCACAATCACCAGACGGAAAATACATCCTGGTAGAGACCTTGCTGAAACCGTATTCTTACCTGGTTCAGGCATCGAGATTTGCCTTTAACTTAAGTGTCTACAGTCCTTCAGGATCGCTTGTCAAGAGTTTATTTGACTTACCTCTTGATGAGGAGCGCCCACGTGGAAGATCCTCGACTACCCCTCAACCCAGAAGCTTTGGCTGGAGGGCAGATCAACCCTCAGCTGTTTATTGGGTGCGCGCCATGGACGACGGAGACCAGTCAAAGGAGGTCGACTACCGTGATGCCATCTTTGAATTGAAGGCACCATTTAATGGGGAAGCCAGGTTGATGGCAAAGGTCAAAGACCGGTATGCTGGAATCCGCTGGGGTAACGACCAAATGGCCGTTGTCATGGACCGCTGGTGGCAGTCACGACAAAGCCAGATGTATGTTTTTGACCCTTCTAAATCTAACCAGGAACTGACCCCCGATATTACCTATAGCTACGAAAACCGCTACCAACTACCGGGAAGCTTTGCGATGAAGAGTACTAGAAATGGTTATTCCACGCTTTTAACTTCCAAAAATGGAAAAAACCTCTACCTCATTGGAGAAGGTTACAGCCCTGATGGAAATCGCCCATTCATTGATGAATACAACATCTCAAAAGCATCCACCAACAGGCTTTGGAGGGCTGATGGGAAGACGCATTATGAGACCATCGCTGATATTATCGATATAGATAGGGGAGAAATTCTTACCAGGAGGGAATCTAAGACTGAAAATCCCAATTATTTCCTGAGAAACATAAAAAAGGGAGGTGAACCAAAAGCCCTCACTTCATTTGAGAATCCCTATGAAGCCATGAAGGATGTGGTGAGCATGAATATAAGGTATAAAAGAGAAGACGGTGTGGATCTCAATGCAGTACTTTACTTACCCCCAGGCTATGATAAAGCAGAGGACGGTAGGCTACCGGTTTTCCTTTGGGCCTATCCCAGGGAATTCAAAGATCCAAAAGCTGCAGGCCAGGTCAAAGATTCACCTCATAGGTTTGTCAGGATAAGTTATGGGTCACCCATATTCTGGGCTATGAGGGGTTATGCGGTTCTCGACCGGACAGACTTTCCCATAATCGGTGAAGGTGACAGCCGTCCAAATGATACTTTTGTTGAACAACTGGTGGCAAATGCTGCCGCCGCAATCGATGAGCTCGACAGGATGGGTATTGCAGATCCCACCAGGGTCGGTGTTGGAGGCCACAGCTATGGGGCATTTATGACTGCCAACCTATTGGCACATTCAGATCTTTTCGCAGCCGGAATTGCAAGGAGCGGCGCCTATAACAGGACCCTCACACCATTTGGATTCCAAAACGAGGAACGTACATTCTGGGAAGCCCCTGACATATATTTTAAGATGTCCCCCTTTATGCACGCACACAAGATCGATGAACCGCTGTTACTCGTGCATGGAACCCATGATAACAACTCGGGAACTTTTCCGATGCAAAGCGACAGGCTGTTCAATGCTGTCAAAGGTCATGGGGGAACAGTTAGATTAGTAAGACTTCCTTTCGAAAGTCATGGCTACGCAGCAAAAGAATCAGTGATGCATATGCTTTGGGAAATGGACCAATGGTTGGAAAATTATGTCAAAAACCGGGAGAAGGTTCCCTCGGAGAAAATCGAAATTGAAAGGGAGTAAGATGGACTCAAGAAGAAAATTCCTCGGAAAGATTGGCCTCACAATAGGGGCCTTTCCCTTTTTCAATGACAGTTTGATCGCAGCAGTAAGGCAAGCCGACCAGGGAGATCCTGAGGCATTTTGGTACCAGGTTCAGAAAGCTTATTACCAGACCCCGAAATTTATCAATCTTGAAAACGGGTATTTCAGCCCTCAGCCTACGGAGACCCTGAAGGCACATGCAGAGTATCAGAGAATGATCAATGAAATGCCCTCATGGTTTATGAGGAGAATGCAACGGGAGGAAAAAACCAGGGTGAAACAGCAATTGGCAGAATTTGCCGGGGTTTCTCCTGACGAGATCGCGGTTACGAGAAATACCACCGAATCATTGGATACGGTTATACTTGGGTTGAAAATGGAGAAGGGCGAAGAGGCGGTAATGACTGATCAGGATTACCTGAGTATGGTGGAGGCTTTTCGTCAGAAAGCCAAACGGGAAGGGATAGTGAATAGGATGATCAGTCTGCCCCTTTGGCCAAAGTCAGATGATGAAATTGTGGACGCATATGAGAAAGCGATTACGAAGAAAACCCGAGTCATTCTGGTTACCCACCTTATTAACTTAACAGGCCAGGTTCTTCCGGTAAGGAAGATCTCAGATATGGCGCACCGATACGGCGTTGAGGTCATTTGTGATTCCGCCCATGCTTTTGCACAATTGGATTTTGAAATACCGGAACTCGGGTGTGATTATTACGGAGCGAGTCTTCATAAATGGCTTTGCACTCCACTTGGGGCAGGAATACTGTGGGTGAAAAAAGAAAAGATATCGAGAGTCTGGCCACTTTTCGGAGATGATACCTATGGAGAGGATGACATCAGGAAGTTTGAGCACATAGGTACACACCCTGTTCATACCAATCTTGCTATTTCCAATGCACTGCGATTCCACAATACCATCGGCTCGAAAAGAAAGCAGGACCGACTGCGGCAATTGCGAAAATATTGGACGGACCAGGTGAAAGACCTACCTAAAGTCACGCTGAACATGCCCCTGGATGTAGATCGATCTTCCGCCCTGGGTAATATTTCAATTGAGGGATACTCTCCGAACGAGCTTTCTGAATATTTCCATGAGAAGCATAATATATTTACGGTAGCAATAAACAGGGATAGCGTAAAGGGAGTAAGGGTAACGCCACATCTTTACACGACATTTAGTGATTTGGATAAATTTGTAGAGGCAGTAAAACAAGCATAATGAGAAAGAACATACTATTGATAATTGGGCTCTTTATTACCGTAGCAGGCTTTGGTCAAAAGGAGATCACATTGGAAGATATATTCCAGAAAGGAACCTTCAGGACCGAGTTCGTCAGTAACCTTCGTTGGATGAACGATGGTAATTATTTTACCGCCCAGGAACAGAATAATATTGTAAAGTATAGTGTGAGGAGCGGTGAAGTGGTTGAGACGATCCTTTCCGGTTCAGAGCTGACCCCAAGGATTTCCATAAACGCCTATGAATTCAGTGCGAATGAGCAAAAAATACTATTGTTGACCGATTTTGAAAGCATTTATAGAAGGTCCTACAAAGCCAATTATTATATCTATGATCGCGAATCGGGGGATATGAAAGAACTATCGAGCGGAGGTAAGCAATCATATGCCACTTTTAGCCCGGATGGTGCCAAGGTGGCCTTTGTTCGGGGTAATAATCTGTTTTATACCATCCTGGAGACCATGGAGGAAGTGCAGGTGACTGTGGATGGGGAGTTTAACAAGATCATCAATGGTAGTACAGATTGGGTTTATGAGGAGGAACTGAGTTTTGCCAAGGCCTTTTACTGGTCCCCGGACAGTCGAAGGATTGCCTTTTACCGATTCGACGAATCAGGTGTCAAAACCTATAATATGCAGAAATGGAATGAAGGGGCACTTTACCCTGAAGATTATGTATTCAAGTACCCCAAGGCGGGTGAAGACAATTCCATCGTTGAAATTCTTATACATGACCTCGAGTCCGGAGACAATGTTAAATGTAATATCGGTTCAGAAACAGACATTTACATAGCGAGGGCTAACTGGACTACAGATCCTGACGTTTTGTCTTTGAGGAGGTTAAACCGGTTGCAAAACAAACTGGATATAATGCATGTAGATGCTTCCACAGGCGATTCGAAAGTGGTTCTTACCGAGACCAATGAGCGTTATGTCGACCTGGACTATTGTGATGACCTGACCTACTTAAATGATGGAAAACATTTTATCCACTCCAGTGAACAGAGTGGTTTCAAGCACCTCTATCTTTATACAATCGATGGCGAGTTGGTAAGGCAACTGACTTCCGGTGATTTTGAAGTGACCAGGTTCCTGGGGATTGATGAGGAAAGTCGGCGACCCCTGGTATACTATATTGCGGCGAAAGCCTCACCACTGGACAGGACATTTTTTGTCACGGATCTCAAGGGGAAGAAACACACTGAACTCTCTCCTTCCAACGGATCGGTTTCTGTGAACATGAGCAAAGACTTTGAATATTACGTAAGGACCTACAGTAATTCCATCCGGGTACCAACTACTGATCTTTATGCCACTTCGGGAAATCAGTTGATAAAAAACCTTGCAGACAACGAAGAACACCAGGAGGTGGTGGACAGCTATAAGCTAAAGGGGAAAGAATTTTTCAAGTTTTCTACCGAGGGAGGTGTGGAACTAAACGGTTATATGATAAAGCCCACCGATTTTGATGAGAACAAGGAATATCCCGCACTTATGTTCCAGTACAGTGGCCCCGGTTCGCAACAAGTCAGTAACCGCTGGGTTGGGGGCAGGGATTTCTGGCATTATATGTTGGCCCAGAAAGGATACATCATTGCGGTGGTCGACCCGAGAGGAACCGGCTATCGTGGGGAAGAATTCAAAAAACTGACTTATGGTCAACTGGGAAAATACGAATCTGAAGATCAGATTGCCGCTGCTAAGTACATCGCGGGCCTTTCATACACGAATGCGGACCGAATAGGAATCTGGGGCTGGAGTTACGGGGGTTATATGTCTTCCCTTTGCCTCTTCAAAGGTGCTGATGTATTTAAAATGGCAATAGCAGTTGCCCCGGTAACTAACTGGAGGTATTATGATACAATTTATACAGAGAGATATATGGGTTTGCCACAGGAAAACGGGTCGGGGTACGATGACAATTCACCTACCGCGCATGCTTCTAAGCTCAAAGGGAATTTCCTTTTGATCCATGGTACTGGAGATGATAATGTCCACTTTCAGAACGCCGTTGCACTTCAGAATAAGTTGATATCCGAGGGTAAACAATTTCAGTCATTTTACTATCCGGATCGTGCCCATGGGATTAGAAGGGGTGGGGCGACCATGCATATTTATCGCTTAATGACTGATTATATCCTAAACAACCTCTAATCCGTATATATTAAAAAACCTGAACTATGCGCTACTTGTCATTTACTTTTGTATTTCTTCTCGCCGGTTGTGTCACTTTTGGAATTAAGGAAGAGGGGAATGGTGATATGATTTCTGAGACCTATGATGTCGAAGAATTTTCAAGGATCAATATAGGTGGCGCTTATAGCGTAGTGCTGGTTCCTTCCAACCGGGAAAAAGTTGAAGTTGAGATAGACAATAACCTTGTGGAATACCTGGTTGTGGAGGTTGAAGGCAACACGCTTAAAATCTACAACAGTGAAAGGATATACAGTGATGAAGGGATTGAAATCGTGATATTCTTCCGGGAACTTGAAGAAATTATGGTCAGCGGGGCTTGCGAATTACAAAACGAAGAAATTATAAAGGCTGAAGATCTGATGATATCCATGTCAGGGGCCGGCGCGATAGACCTTAATCTTGAGGTCAATGAGCTTAAAATGCAAGTAAGCGGGGCAGGAGCCGTAAAACTGAAGGGTAAGGCGGACTTCCAGAGAGTGGAAATGAGTGGAGCTGGCGGATACAGTGGATTTGGCCTTGAATCCAGGCGTGCCAGGATTGAGATTAGTGGTGTGGGTAGTGCGGATGTTACGGTTTACGAAGAACTCGATGCTGCCATAAGTGGATTGGGGGGTATAAAGTACAAAGGAGACCCGGAAAATGTGCAATCTGATATTGGAGGCCTGGGTACTGTAAACAAGGCAGATTAGGATTTTTATCTTTGTGTTGGCTTGTTTACATTTGTAGTTAGCCAATTCCGTCGTTTAATGAGCCTTTTTAAAAAGTCGTTTGCAGGTCTTTCTGCAATTTTTTTAGGCCTGGTATTCATTTTTGCTAGTGTGCCCGAAGCTGATGCCCAGTTTAATCGGAGGCAAATCAAGTCCAACAACAAAAAAATGAGGAACTTCCGGGGCCGGAAAGCCGGTTTCTCAGGCACCAATCAATATTCATTTGTTGGAGTTACGGTGAATGGGATGAATTATTTTGGAGATCTCGCTCCCCTTCCCAGCAGGTTTAGTACCGATCTTTCCTTTACCAGGCCGGCACTTGGTGTTACAGCGGGCCACCGATTTGGTCCTTTCTACTCACTACGGGCACAATTTACCTATGGTACCTTAAGAGGTGATGATTTTGAGTCTGCAGATCCACTTGACGATAATGCAAGATATCGATATGTAAGGAACCTTCAATTCAGAAACAGGATTACAGAACTTTCTGTCACCGGAGTTTTTGATTTATTTAGAAACGAATACAGCTATGTTAACCGTTTGATCTTCACTCCTTATGCGTACATCGGGCTGGCTCTGTTTTATCATAATCCGAAGGGTTATGTAAATGAGAATAGCGGGTTACCTGAGGCAGGTACATGGGTGGCACTACAACCTCTCGGTACCGAAGGCCAATTCAGCAACCTTCCTGAATCGGCAATCAACCATGGAATAAAGCCTTATAAAAGATTGCAGATCTCTATTCCATTGGGTGCCGGTATACGGTATAAACTGAATGATAAACTGGATTTTAGTTTTGAAACGGGCATCAGGTATTTATTTACCGATTACATCGATGATGTAAGTGCTAATTATGTGGACCTTGAATTGCTTCCCAGTGATCTCTCGCGGGCAATGGCCGACCGCTCAAGGGAAACAACTGCAGCAGTGAGTGGCGATACAAGGAACTCCGAAGTAATAGCATCCACGGCAGGGCCTGAACTTCCCGCTCCCGGTGGCTATGTATCTTTTGGTGGCTACGGCAGGGAATTTCCCGATAACGTAAGGGGCAATAAAAATGACAACGACATGTACGTTGTTACCACTATTCGCGTTACTTACGTAGTCGGAAAAACTTACAGAAGGGCCAAGTTCAGGTAATGTTTAAAAATATATTCCTTTTAATCGCTGTATTAGTACTGGCGGCAACACCCGTTTTGAGCCAGGTTAAGACCGAACTTGGCTTCGGGGTCGGGGCTTTCAATTATACGGGTGACCTTTCACATAAATACCGTTTAGCTACGCATAGACCCGGATTAAACGGCCACTACAAATTCAATATGAGTTCTGCGGTTAACTTCAGGGCCGGATTGACGTTTGGCTTTATTAAAGGGACCGATCAACGGCCGATGGATCCGTTTGCGGCGCAGAGAAATGAGGATTTCAGTGTTTTTGCCTTTGAGGCCAGTACAGTTTTTGAGTATAACTTTTTGGATTTGAAGGGCAGAAATCCTGTAAACTTTGGTTCACCCTATCTTTTTGCGGGAATTGGTATCGCGGGGTTTTCCGGTCAGAAGGCGAGCAATGTAGATTACAGTCCGGTCCAACCAGTAATCCCTTTCGGGATGGGAGTTAAATATGTGTTGAGTCCCAACTGGTATCTCGGATTGGAGTTTGGGGTCAGGAAACTGTTTTTTGATTACCTCGATAATACCTCTTTCGGAGATTCAAGGTTTAAGAATTATAAATACGGCAACTGGTATGATAATGACTTCTACTACTTTGTGGGTTTCACCGCTACTTATAGTTTCTACGAAATCCCATGCCCGACAAATCCTTACAGATAATAATAATGGTGAGGGCAATAGTCTTATAATTTAACTAAATTTGCAGGCTCATTTGAGGAAAGATATTGATTGACGATAAGGAACATATCGATAAGGAAAATCTGCCACGGCATATAGCTGTTATAATGGATGGAAACGGCAGGTGGGCAAAGCAGAAAGGTGCTGAAAGGATATTTGGTCATCAAAATGCTGTTGAAGCCGTGCGCGATATTACCGAAGGGTGTGCCGAGCTTGGTGTTGAATATCTCACTCTTTACGCTTTTTCCACTGAGAATTGGGGAAGGCCGAAGGAGGAAGTGGATGCCCTGATGCACTTGCTCGTGTCAACCATTAAGGATGAAATTGAGTCTTTAAAAGAGAACCAGATTGAACTGCATGCCGTTGGAAATATTAAGTCACTTCCATCAGATTGCCAGGAGGAGTTACAGGAAGCTATTGAACTAACTTCAGGAAATGGGAGATTGATATTGACACTTGCCTTGAGTTATAGCGGCAGGTGGGATATCCTGGAAGCGACCAGGAATATTGCAATGGATGTGAAATCCGGGAAAATTGACCCAGAGGAGATCAATGAGGATATGTTTTCCGATTATCTCTCGACCCGTGAAATTCCTAATCCGGAACTGATGATTAGGACCAGCGGAGAAATGAGGATAAGTAATTTTCTTCTTTGGGAATTGGCGTACACAGAGATATTCTTCACGGAGGTGCTCTGGCCGGATTTCAGAAAGAAGGATTTGTATGAAGCGATTAGATCTTATCAGAACCGGGAGAGGAGATTTGGCAAGATAAGTGAACAGGTAAAGATTTAGGAATGAGGAGATTACTAGGGATAATTATTTTGTTGGTCATCGTTCAGAGTGTCGATGCGCAGTTCAGGCAGCGCCGAACAACCGATGCTACTACTACCGACCTGACTAATTATGCGAACCCTCGAGAATTTACAATAGCATCTATCGACATTACGGGACTATCGGTGCTCGATAAAAATGCATTGATCTCACTCACTGGCCTCCGCATCGGCGACAAGATCAAAATACCGGGAGACCAGGTCAGTGCAGCGATTCGCAGGTTATGGAGCCATGGCCTGGTGGGCGATGTGACTATTATGATCGATCGAATCGAAGGGGATCAGGTCCATTTAATTATAGAACTGGCAGAATTACCACGACTGATGGGCTTTGCTTTTGAAGGAATCAGCAGTAGCAGGGAATCAGAAATAAGAGAAGATTTGAATCTTTACCGGGGTAAAGTTGTAACGGATGCGGTCATCCGGAAAACGGAACTGGCGGTGAAGAAGAATTTCCAAAGTAAAGGATTCCTCTATACTGATGTCAATGTAGTAATGGAGCAAGACAGCGTCAACGAGGATGGTGTCCGGTTGCGAATTGTGGTTGACCCACAAAAGAAGATCAGGGTCAACAAAGTAATAATTTCAGGTAATGAGGAGATATCAGAGGCAAGGCTCAAGAGGAAGCTGAAGAAGACTGGTGAAAAATTCAGGTTCAACCTGCCAAAGCTTCTTTTTCAGCAAGTATTTGGCTTTAGGCCGAAGAAAGCCGCTGAGTTTGTCGCTCATCGTCACGAAGTTTCAGAGGGAGACCTTAAAAACTGGTTAAAAGATAATTTCAAACTAAACCCTTTTAAGAACACCAAGTTTATCCAATCTGATTTCAAGGAGGATAAACGATTACTGGTAGATTATTATAATTCCAGGGGTTATCGCGATGCCGACATTCTTTCTGACAGTATCGCCAGGCACGACGACAAATCCGTAAATGTCTATATCGATGTAAACGAAGGAAATAAGTATTACTTCAGGGATATTAAATGGACGGGGAATTATATCCATACCGAGGAAACATTGAATACCGTACTCGGAATTAAAAAAGGTGATGTATACAACAAAGAACTAATCGACAAGAAGGTCAACTTCAATCCGAAAGGTATGGATATCAGTGGCTTGTATATGGATGACGGTTACCTGTTCTTTAGGGTTGACCCCGTGGAAGTGTCGGTGGAGAATGATTCCATTGATATTGAAATGAGGCTCTTTGAAGGAGAGCAGGCCACCATTAACCGGGTAACATTCAGTGGCAATGACAGGACCAGTGATCACGTTATAAGAAGAGAACTCAGCACCGTACCCGGCCAGAAGTTCCGAAGATCAGACCTGATCCGAACTCAGCAGCAGCTTGCAGCCATGGGATATTTTGACCCGGAGCAGGTAGTACCGAACTATTTCCCCAATCCAGAGGATGGTACGGTCGATATCGATTGGAGCCTCGTGGAGAGATCGAATGATCAGATAGAGCTTTCGGGAGGATGGGGTGGATTCTATGGGTTTGTGGGAACCCTGGGTGTAACATTGAACAATTTTTCAGTTCGAAACATGCTGAAGGGCAAGTTCACGCCTATTCCTGTGGGTGATGGCCAACGGTTGAGCCTGAGAATGCAAGCAAACGGTAGGCAGTACCAGAATTACTCTTTTTCCTTCACGGAGCCATGGCTCGGAGGTAAGAGGCCCAATTCATTTACTATAGGTGTTAACAGCACCGTGTTGCGTACCGCTCGTGGAGAAGATACCGATGGTGATGGATTCATTGATTCTCAACCGTTCTTTACAGATTTTAACAGCTCCATTAAAATGAAAGGAGCAAGCATTGGACTTGGGAAGAGACTCGAATGGCCTGATAATTACTTCACGCTCGTGACAACCCTGGCATACCAAAATTACGAACTCGATAATTATGTCGATCTCGGGCAGGGTTTTGAGAACGGATCCGCGAACAACCTGTACCTGAACTTTACGCTGGCCAGGCAGAGTCTGGATAATCCAATGTATCCTAAATCGGGTTCCAGCATTTCGATCAGTGCGACATTTACCCCCCCTCATTCTTACTGGAGGAATCTTCCGGACAATGCTACACCGGAACAGCAGTACAAATGGATTGAGTATCACAAATGGATGATCGATACTAAATATTACCTGAATATTTTTGACAAATTTGTAATAGAAGCCAAAGCGCACTTTGGAATAATTGGAAGGTACAAAGCGGATAACCAGGTAGGTCCGTTTGAACGGTTTTATGTGGGTGGTGCAGGTCTTGCCGGACAACAATTTATTATAGCTAATGATGTGATTGGGCTGAGGGGTTATGAAGATAATTCAATTACACCACCCTTCAATCCACGCGTGGAAAACACCAGCGGTATCAGGGGTGGAATTCTCTATGATAAATTCGGACTCGAACTGAGATATCCCGTTACAACCAGTGAGACGGCTACCATTTATGGCTTCATATTTGCAGAAGGTGGTAATAACTGGTACAACTACGAAGATTTCAATCCGTTTGACATGTACAGGTCAGCCGGAGCCGGAGTCAGGGTATTTATGCCGGCATTCGGACTCATCGGGATCAACTGGGCTTACGGATTTGACACCTTGCCCGGCAGGGATACGAGAAGTGGTCCGCAGTTCCACTTTACGATTGGACAGCAAATACGATAGTGAAAAGGTTTAATTACATAGTAGTATTACTTCTCCTGGCGTTTGGAGCTAATGCCCAGAAATTTGGGTATGTGGATACAGACTATGTATTGAGTAAAATGCCGGAATTTAAATCGGCGCAGGAAGAGCTTACTAAACTCTCCAATGGCTGGGAATCTGAGATACAGGAACTCGCCAAGGATATTGAGGCCCAGTATGCTTCACTGAAAGCGGAGGAAGTACTACTGACCGCAGAAATGAAGCAACAACGAATAGAAGAAATTGAGAAAAAGGAATCAGCACTCAAAGAATATCAAAATAAGATATTTGGATTTGAAGGCTTGTATTTTCTTAAGAAACAGGAACTCGTTAAACCTATACAGGATAAGGTTTTCGAGGCCGTTGAAAAAGTTGCTCGGGAAAACCGGCTTTCGATCATATTTGATAAGGCGGCTGATCTCGTAATGATTTACACCGATCCCAGGTATGATTATACGGACTTTGTCCTTGATGAACTGGGACTGGGTGACCCTAATGATGTATTGAGATAAATAATTAATAAGATGAAAAGTAAACTGTTTTTTGTATTGGTGCTGTCGATGGCTGCGGGGTTGGCTTCGGCACAAAATTTAAAGATTGCTTACGCCGACGTGGAATATATCTTCAGTAAGATGCCGGAGTCCAAGCAGATCGAATCTTCACTCCAGGCTCATCAGACACAGCTTGAGAACCAGTTGAAGGCGAAGTACGATGAGTATCAGCAGAAACTCACTGCACTTCAGAACCTTCCTGCCACAACACCTGATGCGGTACAGCGGGATCGAATGAACGAACTCGCACAACTGGAGCAGAATATCCAGACTTTCCAGCAGGATGCACAGAAGAGTATGGAGAGCAAAAGAGGCGAACTCCTGGATCCTGTCTACACAAAAGTTGGAAACAGCATAAATTCTGTAGCTGAAGAAAACGGGTTTGATTTCGTATTTACAGCGGGAGTAGGTGGTACAGATATCGTTCTATATGCCAATGAGCAATATGATATCTCCGACCTCGTACTTAAAAAGATGGGCGTAGCCGTCAATTAGAAGAAAAGAAATTTATTGTAAAGCCAGCCTTAACAGGTTGGCTTTTTTATTGAGCAGTCAAAGCTGCATAGGCTAATAAAACACCTGCAATGGCGATAGGCAACCAGGTTGAAAGGTTTCTGTTGCTTAGCTCGGTATCAAAATACTCTTTGAATTCACGCTTGTTAAAAAAATACCAGGCAATCCCGTAAAAGACTACAAACAGCACCATCTGACCTAGCCCACCGGGAATATCGATATTATAGATATAGGTCATAGAAATAAATGTGGTGACTCGTATAGAAAGGGCATAAAGCAACCATCCATTTCCAAGATACCAGCCTATCTGTTCAAGTTTGAATAGTGCAACAACTGTTCTGACTGTATAGATGTACCAAAGAACCGTAACAACTAGGAAGAGATTCCACATGGCCTGGTTCCTTAAAGATTCAACCAGGTAGTCAAAATCTATATAAAAATAATAGGCTGCCGTGGTGAGGATAAAAAGTGCCAGTACCCGGGTAAACTGAGGGACATTCATCTTCTTAATCTAGTGCCACACAATTAATTTTACAAGAGTTATCAGCCCCTGAAATGAACCAAATTCACTAAATTCAAAACAAAAACAAACAGACGATGAGAATATCAATATTGGTGGGGATTTTAATGCTAACACTTATTTCCTGTACCGAAAAAGCTGATCAGAATACAGAAGAGAATATTGAAATCACGGAAGAACAGAAGCTATTGAACAAATATGTAACCGTTCGGCTAACATCAGATATGGGAGCGCTGAGCGACAATGAAAAGCAGATTGTAGCCAAATTGATACAAGCTGGTTCGATTATGGACGAACTTTTCTGGTTCGATGCCTATGGAGACAAGGAAGAACTACTGAACTCAATTGAAGATGAGGACTTAAAGAAGTTCGCCATGATTAATTATGGACCATGGGACCGGTTGAACAACAATGAACCGTTTATAGAAGGGGTCGGTGCCAAACCAGCCGGAGCTAATTATTATCCTGCAGACATGACCCGTGAAGAATTCGAAGCGGCAGAATTGGAGGGAAAGTCAAGTTTATACACCTATTTAAGAAGAGACGATGATGGCAATCTTGTTGTGGTCCCTTATCACGAGATGTTCACCGAGGAAGTTGGACGTGTAGCGGAAATACTCAGGGAATGCGCAGAATTGGCCGAGGACCCAGGGCTGAAGAGATACCTGGAGTTGAGAGCAACAGCCCTCGAAACGGATGAATACCAAGAGAGCGATATGGCCTGGATGGACATGAAGTCCAACCGGATCGAGGTAGTGATCGGTCCGATAGAAACTTATGAAGATCAATTGTACGGGCAAAAAGCAGCCCATGAAACATTTGTGCTGATAAAAGATATGGATTGGAGCGAAAGACTTGCCCAATATGCAGATTTCCTTCCCGAACTTCAGACTGGCCTCCCGGTTGAGGATGAATATAAAGCAGAGATGCCGGGTACAGATGCAGACCTTAATGCCTATGACGTGGTATACTACGCCGGTGATTGTAATGCGGGGAGCAAGACCATTGCGATCAACCTGCCCAATGACGAAGAGGTACAATTGGCAAAGGGAACCAGGCGCTTGCAATTGAAAAATGCTATGAGGGCGAAATTCGATCAAATCCTGATCCCCATCGCGAATAACTTAATTGCAGCTGAACAGCGAAAGTATATCACGTTCAATGCGTTCTTCAGTAATACTATGTTCCACGAAGTGGCACATGGGCTGGGAATTAAAAATACCCTGGACGGGTCAGGTACGGTCCGACAGGCATTACGTGAACATGCATCTGCACTGGAAGAGGGTAAGGCGGATATACTGGGTCTGTATATGATCACTCAACTTCATGAAAAAGGAGAATTGGAGGGCAACCTGGAAGATTACTATGTCACTTTTATGACCAGTATTTTTCGTTCTGTTCGATTTGGAGCTTCCAGTGCCCACGGAAAAGCCAATATGATCCGTTTTAATTTCTTCAAGGAAATGGGTGCCTTTTCAAAGGACGAAGATGGATTATACTCGGTAAATTTTGAAATAATGAAGGAAGCCATGAATGCGCTTAGTAGCCTCATCCTACATATACAGGGTGACGGGGACTATGAAGAAGTGGCGTCCCTCGTAGCTTCCAGGGGTGTGATTGGACCTGAATTGCAGGAAGACCTCGATAAACTTGCAGATGCAGGAATCCCGGTGGATATTATTTTTGAGCAGGGTATTGACGTACTGGGGCTGGAGTAATACTAGCGACTGCCCATCACCTGCTTACTCATATGCATGGTAACTAGCATATGAGGGACATCTACGACTTCCGCTATATGCAGGTCTCCTGCCAGTGAGCACAGCGCATAGGCCTCCTCTTCGCTGAGCTCATGGTGCCTTTGCAGGTATTCCACCATATATAAGGTAGCTTTCCTAGCTGCTTCATCTATGGTTTCCGCAAATCCGGTTGTGGCATAATACTCTTCCGTTTCGTACTGCGGTTCTTGTATGCTCATGTTTTTGATGACATCTATTTCATAGATGATTCTTAGCGGAGCTTCAATAGCTGTCCCGCAAACCTCTCCCAATCCCTGAACGGCATGTCCGTCCCCAATAGAGAAAAGACCCCCTTCAACAAATACAGGAAAATATACGGTTGTTTCCTCAGTCATGAACGGGTCGTCCATATTGCCCCCATTTGCCCTTGGTGGGATGGTGCTTAACATTTCTTCCGTATCCGGTGCCACACCCATTACTCCCGGAAATGGCTGGATTGGTAATCGAATCTTGTCATTAAATGCTATGGAATCCATTCCCGGCTCGAATTCATATATCTGTAGGTACTTTGAGTCAAGTGTATCCGCCAGGAATCCGAATCCAGGGAGGATAGCATTCCAACCCCAGGTTCCCAATTCAATTTTATGCAGTGTTACCTTGATCACATCACCAACCCTTGCTCCCTCAACAAATACAGGTCCGGTAAGTGGGTGGATTGGTTCAAAATCCAGGGAATCAAGTGCAGCAATTCCCGAACCGGGGTTGATCTGCTCATCACTGGCATCTTCTGTAAATGCTTCTATTACAGCACCGGGAGATACTGTCAGTATCGGTGGTACTGTTTTTGAAAACTTGTTGTGGGTCTGGTCTTTGGTAAGGGTATAATCTGGAACAAGACCTTTGGATGGCGAATTCTCTTTCTCAGGACCCTCGCTAACTGGGTTACAAGCAAGGATCAGGAAAATTGCGGGGAATAATAACAGGTTGGAAGAGTTCATTTATAATGGGGATTAATAGACTTTATACAAGAAAGGAAAAAATATTTGAGTTTTCAGAAACCTTTTGTGGTCATCAGCGTTAAGGTTACGTGCAAAAACAATAGTAATACTATTATAACTGCGAGTAATAATTATGAAACGACTCCTTAACGTAACGGTACAGGTTAACAATGAGATATATTTAAAGGATCCCCAATCCAGCGATCTGGGCAGGCGGATCGTGTTTGCTGGGGCTGAACTTATTGATGAGGTGGGTTTTGAACAGTTTACCTTTCGAAAACTCGCTGCCAGGATCCAGTCGACTGAGGCATCTGTGTACAGGTATTTTGAGAGCAAAAACAAGTTGCTGATTTATCTTACCTCATGGTATTGGGGTTGGATGGAGCTCCATCTCGTTTTTTCTACAGCAAATATTTCCGATTCGTACGAGAAACTCGACAAGGCAATAGATTTCCTGATTTCAGAAAAGATCAACGACTATGAATCAGATTTTGTCAATGTTTCCACCCTGAGCCGGATCGTTATTTCAGAATCTTCTAAGGCCTATCTGACGCGGCAGGTGGATAGTGAAAACCAGATTGGAGCTTTCCTGGGGTATAAGAGACTGGTTCATCAGGTGAGTGAGTATATTCTTGAAATAAACGAAAGCTACAAGTACCCTCACATGTTGGTTTCTACTGTCATAGAAGGAGCCCATCATCAAAGGTTCTTTGCAGAGCATTTGCCAAGGCTTACTGATCATGTAAAAGGAGAAGATTCAATCGTAAAATTTTTCAGGGAAATGGTTTTCAAATCGATAAATGGGCAGAAACCCGAGAAGTAAGATGGATCCAAAAGACATTTCAATATTAACACCGATTCAAAGGTTTTGGAGATTGCTGAAACCGGATAAGAAAGAGGTACAAGACGTATATGTTTATGCGATCTTCAATGGACTCGTGAGTTTATCGCTTCCCCTGGGAATCCAGGCGATTGTCAATATTCTTCAGGCAGGACAGATTAATTCTTCCTGGATACTTTTGGTGTCCGTGGTAGTTTTTGGGGTGGCGGTCACCGGTGTATTGCAGATCAACCAGTTGAGAATAACGGAAAACCTGCAGCAGAAAATTTTCACCAGGGCTGCCTTTGAATTCGCTTTCAGAATACCCAGGATTAAACTTGAGGCTTTGTACAAGCATTACGCCCCCGAATTGATGAACCGTTTCTTTGATACGGTTTCTGTTCAGAAAGGCCTTTCAAAAATCCTCATCGATTTCACGGCAGCCAGCCTCCAGGTTATTTTTGGCTTGATTTTACTTTCTTTCTATCACCCCTTCTTCATTGCATTTTCATTGATCCTGGTGATTTTAGTGGTCGTCATCATTAGGTTAACTGCTAAAAAGGGACTTGATACCAGCCTCGAAGAATCCAAATATAAATACGAGGTGGCCCATTGGCTCGAGGAGATGGCCCGGACCAGTATGACCTTCAAACTGGCCGGTAAAACGGACTTGCCTTTGAAGCGATCGGATACCCTGGTTAACAAGTACCTGGGTGCGAGGAAAAGCCATTTCTCTGTACTGGTACAGCAATACTCATTAATGGTGGTTTTTAAGGTATTAGTTGCTACAGGGTTACTGGCCATCGGGGGTATCCTGGTAATGGAACAGTTGATGAACATTGGCCAGTTTGTGGCAGCGGAGATCATTATCCTCCTTGTAATCAATTCAGTGGAGAAACTCATACTCAGTTTTGAGACCATATATGATATTCTGACTTCCCTGGAAAAAATAGGAATGGTGACAGACCTTGAATTGGAAAGGGAGGGGGGTTATGAAGTGGATCCCGAAAAGCCAGGAATGCAGGTTGAAATGAAGGATGTCCGGTTCCACTATCCTGACCAGAAACGAAATATCCTCGATGGATTGGACCTCACTTTGAAGCCCGGTGAAAAAGTAATGATTACCGGTGAAAACGGTTCCGGAAAAAGCACTTTGCTACATATCCTGGCGGGACTCTACGAGGTACACCAGGGGTCCATACTCTATGATGGTATTTCCCTGACTAATATTCACCTGGACTCGCTTCGTATGGTAATTGGAGACTCCCTAAGCCAGGAATTGCTTTTTGAGGGTTCCATTTTGGAAAACATTACGGTAGACAGGGACAACGCTGATGTGGTAAGTTGTCGATGGGCGATTGATAATATCGGCTTATCAGACTATATAAACAGCCTTGAGAATGGTATAGACACAATTCTCGATCCCCAGGGGAAAAAACTTCCCCGCAGCATTATACAAAAGCTCCTGTTGGCAAGGGGTATCGCAGACAAGCCGAGACTGCTGTTACTCGAGGATGCTTTTGAACACTCAGATGAACATGACAGGAAGAGACTCATAGATTTCATTACATCACCTGAAAACCAATGGACCATGGTAGTGGTATCAAATGATACTTACCTGGCCGAAAAGGTCGATAAGGTAATTGTAATGGAAAAGGGAAAAGTAATAAGTGAAAATAAGAAAGTAGAACTGACCGATGCTTAATATTTCAAACAATTCAGTAAAGGACCGGTTGGACACCAAAAAGTTCAGCTCCTTTGCAAGGGTGGAAAGTAAAAGAGCCGGAAGGGTGCTGATCAAGGTGCTTTGGTTCCTCTTTTTTGTATTCCTGCTATTAATGTTTCTGCCCTGGACTCAGAATATCAGGTCGAGGGGGGTAGTAACGACGCTGAAACCGGACCAGCGGCCTCAAACTGTCCAATCTGTTATTGGTGGCCGAATTGAACAATGGTATGTCAAGGAAGGCGACTTTGTCGAGAAAGGTGACACTATTCTCTATATTTCTGAGATCAAGGATGACTATTTTGATCCACAACTGGTTTCGAGGACATCGCAGGAACTTTCATCCAAGCAACAGAGTGCGGTATCTTATAAAGAGAAGGCTTCTTCACTTGACGAGCAAATTGCAGCTCTCAAACAAACACGTGATTTAAAGCTCCAGCAAACTGAGAACAAATTGCTTCAGGCCCAGCTTAAAGTACAGAGCGATAGCGCCAAATATGCAGCTGATTCCATAAACTATCAGATTGCAGATCGACAGTACAAGCGTTTGGAAAAGCTTTATCAGGATGGCTTAAAGTCTCTAACAGACCTGGAAAAGAGAAATTTAACCTTGCAAAAGGCGGAATCAGATATGATCTCATCCAAGAATAGCCTGTTGGCTAGTAGAAATGAGTATCTCAATGTCAAGATGGAATTACTTTCCATTGATGCACAGTATAAGGATGATATTGCTAAAGCCCAGTCTGAAAAATTTTCAGCGCTTTCCGCCATGTTTGATACTGAAGCGACGGTAACCAAGTTGAGAAACAAACTGTCCAATTATGAGATAAGAAATAGCTTCTATTATATCAAGGCCCCTCAATCTGGCTATATAACAAAAGCAATTCAGATAGGATTAGGCGAGACCATAAAGGAGGGTTCTCAAATTGTCAGCATCATGCCCCAGAACTATCAGCTCGCTGTAGAGATGTACGTGAAGCCACTCGACCTTCCACTACTGGAAAGAGGTCAAAAGGTACGAATCCAGTTTGATGGTTGGCCGGCTATAGTTTTCTCAGGCTGGCCCAACACAAGTTATGGAACCTACGGTGGGAAGATCTTCGCAATCGACAATTTTATAAGTGAGAACGGCATGTTCAGGATACTGGTAATTCCTGACCCTGACGATGTTCCATGGCCTGAAGCTCTGCGACCCGGGGGAGGCACATATAGTATGATCCTGCTTAAGGATGTATTTGTCTGGTATGAAATTTGGCGACAGATCAACGGCTTTCCGGCAGATTATTATAAGACTGAAAACGGCAACATGAATTCTCAGGAGAAAAAATGAGGTACTATATCTTACTTTTTCTGATAATCTTCTTCCGCGGACTGCTTGCACAGGACAGCCTTCAGCGAACCTTGTCCTATGAAGAATTTCTAAGCTTGGTCAGGGAGAATCACCCGCTGGCAATGGTGGCAAACATGCAAGTAGACATGGGTGCGGCCTTACTTACCAGTGCACGGGGAAATTTTGATCCGGTCCTTTTTTATGAAAGAGCACAGAAAGAATTTAAAGGGGATGATTACTACTCGCTGACAGACCAGGGACTGAAGCTTCCCACCTGGTTTGGTATGGAATTCTATACCGGCCTCGAGCGCAACGACGGAGTTTTTCTCGATCCTGAGAATAATACACCAACAAATGGATTGTACTATGCAGGAGTATCACTTCCGGTGGGGCGGGGATTGTTTATCGATAAACGAAGGGCCGATTTAAGAAAAGCTTATTTCAACCGTGAGGCTGTGGCTGCAGAACGACAAATTCAACTGAATAAACTCTTGCTCGAAGCGGGTATTGCCTACTGGGACTGGTACGCAGCTTACCGGAAACGACAGGTATTCGAGCGCTCGGTAGCAGTGGCAAGAGAGAGATTGGTCGGAGTTGAGCAGAGTGCCGAACTGGGTGATCGCGCCGCTATTGATACACTTGAAGCAGGGATTCAGGTACAGAACAGGATGATCAGTTTCCAGCAGGCCAATGTTGACTTTCTAAATGCAACGGCAATGCTGTCAACCTTCCTCTGGGATGACGGAATGGTTCCCCTTGAACTGGAGGAAGATGTAATTCCCGACCCGGTCCTGACACCGGACCTGGAGGTTGTGTACTCGGGAATGGACTCCCTTATCTCAAACCATCCCTTGATTCGTACACAAGAACTAAAGGTGGAACAATTGGAAGTGGACCGAAGACTTGCCGGGGAGTGGCTCAAGCCGGAGGTGAACTTGAAATACAATCTTCTGAGTGAACCGGTAGAGGGCCCACTTCCCGGTTCATTCAACCGAAATGATTTTACCTGGGGCTTACAGGTAAAATTTCCCTTGCTGCTTAGAAAAGAGCGCGGAAAGTTCAGAATGGCTGGATTGAAATTGCAGGGCCAACAGGCATCTCTGTCCAACTATCGACAGACCGTACGGTACAAGGTGGTTTCCTCACGTAATGATCTTGAAAACACGAGAAATCAAATAAGTCTCTATGAGGAAAATGTCCGCAATTATGCATCTCTTTTGGCTGGAGAACGAAGAATGTTCAATCTCGGGGAGAGTTCATTGTTTCTTATTAACTCAAGGGAGCTCAGCTATATAACAGCCCAGGTCAAATTAATTGATACCATTGCAAAGAACCGCAAGGCAGAAATCAAGCTTTTATACAGTCTTGGAATCCTTTTATAGATTATAATAAATCAAAGTCGGGCAACTCTGGGAAAGCGGCTTAACTGGTTTCATATCATCTGAATCCCAAACCACGCTTTAAATTTCTCCATCTTTTCATTGGATGTTGGCGTATGAGAAAGTCATAAACTCTCGGGAGAAACCGTTGCATATACACCCCGGTTATTTCAAACCCACCAACCACAATATTTTTCTTTCGACGCTCGAGTCCACGAATGATTTTTCTTGCACAAATATGTGGTTTCATACCCAATTGGTGAGACTTCTCCATCTTGCCATAAGCAGAGCCATCACCTCTAAGCTCCTTTAGAGTAATTTGAGTAGCAATAAAACCTGGCATGATGATACTGACCTTGATGTTAGAGGGAAAAACCTCTGCTCTCAAAGACTCGAAGAACCCATGAAGTGCATGTTTGGAGGCGGAGTAGATTGAGCGTCCAGGAACACCTATAATTCCAGCGATACTTGTAACCACTGCATACCAACCATATTTCTGGCCCGCGAACCTGGGTATGACGGCCTTGGTAAGAGCTACAGTTCCAAAGTAATTAGTCTCCATGACCTGTCGTTCTGTATCCATATGGTTTTCATTGACCAATCCCTTTTGAGCTACACCGGCATTGTGAATAAGGAGATCAAGTCGATCTGATTTTTCTGACTCTTCAACTGCTCTACGGATACTTTCCTCATTGGTAATATCCATTTGAATTACGGAAACGTCGGTCATTTTTTCGCATATAGCCTTAACGAGATCCAGCCGGTCGGCTCTTCTTGCTGAAATGATTAAATGGGCTTTTCTTTTTGCAAACTCATATGACAATGCTTCTCCGATTCCTGAGGATGCTCCGGTGATCCATACTGTTTTCCCCTTGAAATCATACGCCGCCATTTTTTCCCTTCCTAAAAGGAAGTTAGGCCGCAAATATTCAATTTGAAGTGACTTGACTCAGTTGCAAACTGTGATCTTCATCTGAAAGCAGGTTTTCTGTTGTATTACTATCTTTACTACATGCGCTTGGTGCTTTTCATACTTCTGAGTATTCCATTCCTGGTCAAGGGCCAGGGGATTTCAGACCTTGAATCTCAACTGCAGGAAGCCTTCCTTACCGTTGAAAGTGGCGATACCGTAAGGATACCACCCGGGGAACACAAGATCCTGCGGACACTTTGGATGGACGATGCGAGTAATGTAATCATCCAGGGAGCGGGAATAGACAAATCTGTCCTGGATTTCAGTGACCAGCTGGATGGGGCTGAAGGGATCAAAGTCACCAATGCACGAAACATTACCCTTATCGATTTTACAGTTAGAAACGCAAGCGGAGATGGCATAAAAATACAGGATACTGAGGATGTTCGCTTTGAGAACATAAGGGCTGAATGGACAGGGAAGCCCAACAAAAAGAATGGAGCATATGGCATTTACCCTGTTTTGTGCAAAAGGGTAAATATTTATAACAGTGAAGCCTCCGGAGCCAGTGATGCTGGGATCTATGTAGGTCAGTCAGAGGACATTGTAGTATCCCGTTGCCTGGTGTGGAACAATGTAGCGGGAATAGAAATAGAGAATTCCGAAAGAGCAGATGTCTTCAATAATAATGCGTACGGAAATACAGGAGGTATCCTGGTTTTTGACTTACCGGATCTTGAAAAGAAAAAGGGTGGGGAGATCAGGGTTTTCAATAATATCATTGCGGAGAATAACCTCAAAAATTTTGCCCCGAAAGGGAATATTGTAGGGAAGGTCCCACAAGGGACGGGAGTTTTAATTCTTGGCACCAAGGGCGTGGAGGTATTTGATAATGAAATTCTGAATAACAAGTCACTGGGCCTAGGGATCATCTCGTATTATCTGACGGAGCTTCCCATAAATGATTCTCAATATGATCCTTATCCCGGGGACATATCCATTCATGACAATACTTTCAGCCGGCTTAAAGGAAGGACGACCAGGCAGGGAAGATTTGGCAAATTACTGAGGTACAAACTTCGCTTTGGGAAGGATGTTCCCCATATCATGTGGGATGGCATAACAGAAAATGGAGAAAACAGGAATATCTGCATTGCTGAAAATAAGAATGCCAGTTTTGCCAATATTGATGCGGAAAATGACTTTGAGAATATCTCCAGGGATTTAAAACCGCATCGCTGTTCGGGAACCACAGTAAAACCAGTGGACCTGCGATGAGGTACCTGGTGATTATACTGCTTTCAATACCCCTTATTGCACTGGTAACCAGCGCTAATCACAACAGTAAAACCCGTCTATCCGAATACACGTTTTTTAATGACCTGCTAGCTCAAAGGGAGAGCGAACATTTCTTCCAGTATGATCTCAATACACCTTTGTTTACAGACTATGCCTGGAAAAGCCGGTATATATTTCTTCCGGAAGGGTCGTCTATGAAATATAGAGATACCGTCTCTTTTGAATTTCCGGAGGGTACGGTTATCGTGAAAAATTTCTTTTACCCCGAAGATTTCAGAAAACCGGCTGATAAGAGGAGAATGATTGAGACAAGGCTGCTAATAAAGGAGGATGACGCATGGAAAGCTATGCCCTATGTATGGAATGAGACAGGGTCGGATGCCTTATTATCAATCGCGGGTGCAATGAAGGAGGTGAGTTGGAAACACTACAACGGGAAGAAAAGAAAACTCGATTACCTGGTTCCGAATATCAACCAGTGCAAAGGGTGCCACTCCGTGGACGGCCGAATAGAACCTATTGGTCCCAAAGTGCGTCATTTAAACCGTGGGGGGATCGGGAGCCTCAAGGGTTATAACCAGATTGACATACTTTTTCAAAGAGGCAAACTGGTAAATGTTCCCAAGGGGGAGCTTCCCAGGAATGCCAACTGGGCAGACCCTGAATCCGGGACCCTGGAGCAACGTGCTCGTGCATGGCTTGATATCAATTGTGCTCATTGTCATGATAATTCAGGCACTGCCAGGAATACGGGATTATTTCTTTCCATCTATGAAAAGGATCAGAGAAAACTGGGAGTTATGAAAACCCCCGTAGCAGCAGGGCGAGCATCTGAAAGGTTACAATTTGATATTGTACCGGGCCATCCCAATAAATCAATCCTCTTGCAGCGGATGATCACCAACAATCCCGGTGAAAGAATGCCTGAAATAGGCAGGACACAAATGGATGAAGAGGGGGTAAAGCTTATCCGCGCATGGATCGAATCATTGGAAGACTAGTCTCCCTTCAGTACCCTTCTGATATCGTTGGTTTCCTTCATGAAGCGATGCATCGCCTTTCCATTGTCTGAATCGAGCATCTGTTTGAAGGCCTGCAGTTGTTCAATGTATTTGCCTATCGCTTCGGATATATTTTCACGGTTTTGTTCGAATATGGGGGTCCACATATCAGGGGAGCTTTTTGCCAGCCGCACTGTGCTGTCAAATCCACTCCCTGCCATGATAAATATATTGTTCTCATTTTTTTCCTTTTCGAGAACGGTTGCTCCCAGCGCAAAACTGCTGATATGACTCAGATGAGAGACATAGGCGATGTGCATATCATGGGCTGCTGAAGGCATGTGTTCAACTCTCATTTCAAGCTTTTGAAGGAGATCAACTACAGATTCCAGTGCACTATTATCAGTCAGATCGTGATCGCACAGGATTATCATCTTGCCGGGTAGCAGTTCAGCAAATGCAGCCCTGGGACCTGAATCTTCAGTACCAGCGATTGGGTGGGCTGCCAGGAATCTGCCCCTCCTGGGGTGGTCTGCTACTGCCGCGCAAATTTGGCTCTTTGTGGATCCGAGGTCGAATACAACAGCATCTTCCCTGATGATATCAAGGGATGCCCTTGCCTGCTTAACAAGCTCATCCACCGGAGTGGCCAGGACAACGACATCGCATTGTGAAACTCCTTCCTCAAATCCGGCAAGCTCATCAGCGATTCCCAAATCCAGGGCCTGTCGCGCATGTTCTTCATCCTTGTCTACACCGATAACATGATAATCACCATTGAGGGCCCTTAATCCAAGGCTAAATGATCCTCCCAATAGTCCAAGACCCACAACACATATCTTCATGATCCGATCCTTTTGATTGCCTCTTTCAGCAAATCTTCATTTGCACAAAGAGAAATGCGAATATAATCCTTTCCCTTCTCACCAAAAATCACTCCCGGGGTAATGAAAATGTGATGGTTTTTTAACGTGTCATTGCTCCATTCCATCGCATCCGTGCCATCGGGTAGCTGCCCCCATACAAAAATGCCCGATTGAGCTTTTTTGAATAGACAGCCAATGCTTTCCATAAGTGAAAAAGCCAAGGCTTGTCTTTTCCTATAAACATGATTCAATTCTTTGAACCATGAATCACCCAGCCCCAAAGCCCTGACAGCCGCATCCTGTATTCCCCGGAACATTCCAGAATCGATATTGGATTTGATCGTCAGGATTTTGTCAATGTAATCAGCATGTCCACACACCCAGCCGGCTCGCCATCCCGCCATATTGTGAGATTTACTCAAGGAATGTAGTTCCAATGCACATTCGGAAGAGCCTTCAATGGTGAGAATACTCATCCTTTCCATGTTGAGAATATGGCTGTATGGATTGTCATGGCAGATGAGCGTGTTGGATTGAATTCCAAACTGTACGGCCCGTTTCATGGTTTCAAGGGAGGCAACAGCACCCGTTGGCATATGGGGATAATTCATCCACATGATTTTAGCTTCTTCCCCATGCTCCGGCCAGTTATCCCAGTCAGGGTGGTAACTTGAGTCGAGAGGATAGGTGATGAGCTCGGCCCCCACCATTTTTGAGATTCCACGGTAAGCAGGGTATCCCAGCTCTGGCACAAGTACTTTATCTCCCGGGTTCAAAAAAGCCATCGAAATATGAAAGATCCCTTCCTTGGAACCGATCAATGGCAAAACTTCGGTTTCGGCATTGCATGACACCGAAAACTCTCGATCCATCCACTCTGAAATGGCCATCTTCAGTTCAGACGTACCCCGGTAAGGTTGATAACCGTGTAATCCGGGATTATCAGCTGATGATTTTAGTGCTTCCACGACTTCAACATGAGGGGGCAGGTCAGGATTCCCCATACCCAAATTGATTACATCCTTTCCCTCTTTTCGCATCGCGGAAATCTGCTTCTGCTTTTGCGAAAAGAAGTACTCACTTAATTTGGATAGCCTGTCTGATCCCTTGATCATGTCGTTCAACTGGATTGAGTTCAAATATGCGGAAAAATAGGTTCTGACAGAAGATCAGATGATATCAAAGTCTATGTTTAAGCGGGTACCACCTTTGCCTTTACGACCAGCTCCGAATACGCACTTACCGTGGTAGCTACAGAGCAGTATTTTTCAACTACCAGACGCGCGTGCTTCTCGAGCTCCGATTCCTTTACGTCATTGGAATGCATCACAAAGAGTAGTTCAATATGCGTAAACGCCTTGGGGTGTTCATCCCTTCGTGTACCCACCACTTCCACGTGAAAATCCGAAAAGGATTTACGTCGCTTCTTGATGATTTCTACCACGTCCACTGCGGAACATGAGGCAATGGCGGATAGCAAGAGCTCCGTAGGTGACTGATGCTTTTTGTCCGAACCGTCATGCATATCGATGTGTACTTCATTGCCGGTGGCGTTCACGCTGACGTAATCGTAGTCGTCGACATACCTTGTAACGATCCTGGGGTGCTTATTGAATGATGATGCCATGCTTCAAATCTAGAAATTTTGATAATTCTTTTCGGATTTCATCCTGTTCAATCAGGAATGCGTCATGTCCGTATAAGGATCTCAGGTTATACAATGTTGAATTCGGGATATGCCTGGCCATAAATTCCTGTTCGGAAAACGGCATCAACATATCTGAATCTACACCAATAATGAGTGTTTTGGCTTGAATTGCTCCCAATACTTCTTCGACAGGACCTCTTCCCCTTCCTACATGGTGAGTGTCGAGGGCTTTGGTAAGATACCAGTAGGAATAAGCATTGAACCGGTCTGCCAGTTTTTGTCCCTGGTAGCGGATATAGGACTCGGCCTTGAAGCCATCGGTTTTTTGGTCTTCGTCGGTTTGAGTATCAATGAAGGCTTTAAATGACCGGTATGAAAGCAAACCAATACCACGGGCAGTTTTCAATCCCTGATCTGCGGCATTGGCATGTGGCTGTCCCCAGGTCGCATCAGATTCTATAGCCATCCGCTGGGTGGTATGAATGGCAATTGACCAGGAGGTTTCTCGTGCGCTTGTGGCGATCAAAAACAGGTTTTCCACCTTGTCCGGGCTCATTAGTGCCATTTCCAGGGCCTGCTGACCCCCGCATGACCCGCCCATAACCAGGTGAATATCACGAATCCCCAGGTGATCCTTTAGAGCGAAGTGCGCGTTGACTATATCCCGCATGGTGAAAAGAGGGAAATCTGTCAGGTAGGGAGTGCCGTTTTCCGAGTGATCAAGGGGGTTCGTAGTTCCATAACAAGATCCCAGGATATTGGCACAAACAATAAAATATTCATCGGGATGTATGAGTCCATCCGGGCCCACGAGTTTTCCCCACCATTCGGGCACATTGCTGTTGGCAGTAAGCGCATGGCATACCCACACTACGTTGTCCCTGCTTTCATTGAGCTTCCCAAAAGTGTGATAACCAATCCTTAAGTCATGGATAGATCGGCCGTTTTCCAACCGGAAGGGCTCATGATGGAAGTATGTTTTTAATTCACTCATGATTTCGACCTTTGAAGGGCTCTTTCAATATCTTCTGTTATGTCGTCGATATGTTCCAGGCCACAGGAGATCCTTATTAATCCGTCTGAAACATATACCTTCTCCCTTTCCTCAATAGTGAGTTTTGAATGGGTTGTGCTGGCCGGATGGGTGGCAATGGTCCTTGTATCTCCCAGGTTTGCTGTCAGGGAGATCATTTCGAGGTTATCCAGGAATTTTCGCCCCCGCGAAACTCCTCCCTTGATCTCAAAACACACAAGACCCCCACCCTTATTCATCTGCTTTTGAGCAATATCCCTGTTGGCAAAACTACTGTGGAAAGGGTAAGTAACAGATTGAACATCCGGGTGGCCGTCGAGGTAGTCTGTCAGTTTTTCAGCATTTTCACAATGCCTGTCCATTCGAATAGAGAGTGTTTCAAGACTTTTGCTCAATACCCATGCATTGAATGGGGACAGGGCGCTGCCGGTCCTCTTTACGAAGTTCTTTACCTGCTTGATGTGTTCGGCCGAACCCGCAACTACTCCACCGAGAACCCTTCCCTGGCCGTCGATGTATTTCGTTCCCGAATGCACCACCAGGTCTGCACCCCAATGAGCGGGTTTTTGAAGGTAGGGAGTGGCAAAACAATTATCCACGACGAATATGGCTCCCGCATTTTGGGATATTTGACTGAGCCATTCAATATCAACTACATCAAGAGCCGGGTTGGAAGGAGTTTCCAGGTAGATCAGACGGGTATTATCACGGACAGCTCTTTCCCAGGAGCTATTATCCCGCACATCTGCATAGGTCACTTGAATATCCCACTGGGGCAATACCTCAGTCATAACTTTATGTGTGTTTCCAAAAATGGAAGCTGAGGACACGACGTGATCGCCTGCTTTCAGGAAGGGGGCCATGGAAGCAAATACTCCAGCCATGCCTGATGCCGTTGAAAATGCGGACTCAGTCCCCTCCAGGAGCCGGATCTTCTCTTCGAGTTCCGAGTTATTGGGATTACTGAACCTGGAATAAATATTGCCTTGCTCCTCTTCTGCAAAAAGAGCTCTTGCCTGCTCTGCATCATTAAAGACAAAGCTCGAAGTGAGGTACAGTGGTACAGCGTGTTCCCGGTGCTGACTCCTTTCCGCTTGTGTGCGGATAGCGATTGTTTCAAAATTTTTCATCGGTTCTCCCTATGAAAAACAGAGTGGATCAGTGTGAAGCTCCAGAGTTAAGTATAATCAAAACAAGCGTTTGATCTTTCTTATCTCTCCCTGATGGTCCCTCCATCGGGGTAGGATTTGGCACCTTTCGCATAAGTGATGTTTGCACGGTTGCCAAGGTTTCACAGGGCCTAATCCCTCCACCTTTCTTGATAAGTAATTTTAAATGAACTTCAAATATGTAGTGTTGGATTGAATTGTGAAAGGATTTTGTAAATAAGTTCAGCGGTTTCGGCCAGAGGCCGACCAGCCTTTGGCTAGCAAAGTTCAGCCGTTCAGCAGTTTAAACTCAACACTTTCTACTTTCTACTATCCACTTTCTATTCTTGTTAGTATCTTTGCAGTCCGTTAAAATGGGACGTTGATGAATTTATTGGGGAAGGTATTTAATATGCGGACGATGGGTGTGTTGTTGCTCCTCTTCGGGATCACGATCGGGGTGGCTACATTCATTGAAAACGACTTTGGAACGCTTTCGGCGAAAGCGGTTATTTATAATGCCCGGTGGTTTGAGGTAATGCTCGGTTTACTCGTGGTGAATATGATCGTGGTAATATTCACTCACAAAATGTACCGAAAGGAGAAGATTGTGAACCTTGTTTTCCACCTGGCCTTCATACTTATTCTCATAGGAGCGGGCATTACCCGCTTTATTGGTTATGAAGGAGTTATGCACATTCGGGAAGGTGAATCATCCAATACCTTCATATCCGAGAATGCCTATGTGTCTGTTTGGATCAACGATGGGGATGACAGAATAGAGTCAGATCAGAGGGTATTGTTCTCACCACTTAGCGGGGCTGATTATAAAAAAAGCTTTACACTTAATAATGGGTCTGATATCGATGTTGAAATAGTAGATTTCACTCCCCATGCACAATATGAAGTGGTAGATGATCCGAATGGTGGTGCGGTTGCAACTATTGTCACGACCGTTCAGGGAGAGCGGTCTAATGAATTTCTGGTTGAAGGTAGACCCAGGAATATTGGCGGTCTTTTGTTTTCTCTAAATAATCCTGAGACTGAGGGTTATGTACATATCGTAGAATCTGACAGCGGGTTGATGATGAAGAGCCCAATGCCCGGGAGGTTCATGCGCATGGCTGATCAGAGTTTTGGAGATGTTCCGCCCGGTGAGTGGGTAAATTTTGTTCCCATGCAACTATATGTCATTGGTAATTCGAATTTCGTCCTTTCTGAATTCAGGGCAAATGCGCGGCTTCAGGTAGTCTCCTCCGGGGATGTCAATTCAGGCCTCGCGGATGTTGTAAAATTCAAAATAAGCAAGGGGGACCAGGAACGTACCGTAAATGTTGGCGGGGGCCGTGGGATCAGGCAAAGAGAAGGAACCGTAAATCTAGACGGAACCAATGTCAGCGTAGCCTATGGCTCTCTTATGCTCCAGTTGCCTTTCAGTATTGAACTTAAGGATTTCCAGCTTGAACGCTATCCCGGTTCGGAAAGTCCGTCTTCATTTGCAAGCGAAGTGGTATTAAAAGATCCATCACAGGGAGTCAATCAACCATACCGGATATTCATGAATAACATCCTGGAACACCGGGGTTTCAGGTTTTACCAGAGTTCATATGATCGCGATGAAGGAGGTACGGTACTTAGTGTGAACAATGATTATTGGGGAACTTTTGTGACATATTGGGGGTATTTCTTCCTGTTCCTTGGACTGATTCTCATATTCTTTTCGAGGAATACCCGATTTGCCCAGTTATCGAAAATGATTAGCAGTCTCCATACAAGGCGAGCCACCGGCGCGACGATGCTCCTGATTTTTGCATTGTTGGTACCCTATGGTGCCAATGCCCAGGAGGAAGAACTTCCGGCACCAACTCCTGAGCACGCGGAATATTTCAGCAGTATTCTCTATCAGACGGATGACGGAAGGATTACTCCTTTAAATACCGTGTCTAGCGAAATCCTCAGGAAAGTGGTAAAAAAGGCCAGTTACAAGGGATTTACCCCCGACCAGGTCTTTCTCGGTATGATCTCCCACCCGGAAGCCTGGAGAGATGAGGATATGATCAGGGTCAACCACAGTGAACTCTCGCAAATATTGGGGGCAGAGGGAAAATACGCGAGTTTCCTGGATTTCTTTACGCAAGAAGGAGAGTACAAGATTAAATCACTCGTAGAAGAAGCTTTTGCCAAGAAACCTGCTGAAAGGAATAAATTGGATAAGGAATTGATTGCCGTTGATGAAAGGATCAACATTTGCTACATGGCATATTTTGGCAGTTTTCTTAAGGTATTTCCCGTACCCGGGCACCCGGACAATAAATGGATTAGTCCGATGGAACCCAGCGGGGCACTTTCAAGGGAGGATAGCCTGTTTATCAAAGGTGTAATACCGCTGTATTTCAGCTTGCTGGAAGAGGGGCTAAACAATGGAAATTATCAGGAAGCTGATAAACTGGTGCAATCTATTAAGAGATATCAGGAGAAATTCGGGGCTGAAGTTATGCCACCGGAAGGAAAAGTCAGGATGGAGATCCTTTACAATAAGGTGAACATTTTCGAAAGACTCTATCCGTACTATATGTTAGTTGGTTTTGCATTCCTGGTGATGATTTATATCCGGATTCTGAACCCGAAGCGTGAAATGAAATGGGGATTCCGGATTGTCCAATGGTTGGTGATCGGTGGTTTTGCCTTACACGCCATAGGACTTGGTATGAGGTGGTATATCTCCGGTCATGAACCCTGGAGCAATGGTTATGAATCGATGCTTTATATCGCCTGGGCGGGACTACTGGCAGGATTGATATTCCGAAAGAAATCTCCGATGACCATGGCTGTTACAGCCATTCTTGCGGGTATAATTCTTTTCGTTGCCCACCTCAGCTGGATGGACCCTGAGATCACAAATCTGGTTCCTGTATTGAAATCCTACTGGCTGACCATTCATGTAGCTACTATTACAGCTTCTTACGGATTCCTCGCTTTGGGAGCATTATTGGCTTTCGTCAATCTTGTAAGTATGATCATGCGCCGGGTAGGTAACAGGGACAGGTTAAACCTCACAATTAAGGAATCGAGCTACGTAATAGAAATGACCCTCACAGTGGGACTGGTATTGCTTACTATTGGTAATTTTCTCGGCGGGATCTGGGCCAATGAAAGCTGGGGCCGGTATTGGGGCTGGGACCCCAAAGAGACCTGGGCCTTGGCCACGATTATTTTCTATGCGTTTATTCTCCATATGAGGTTCATCCCCGGACTGAGGGGGCTGTATGCATTTAACCTCGCGAGCCTGGTGGGATTCTCTTCCGTTCTGATGACTTACTTCGGGGTAAATTTCTACCTCTCGGGTTTACATTCTTATGCAAAGGGAGATCCATTACCTATCCCTAATTGGGTGTATTATACCGTTGGGGTAATCTTTATTATTGCTGCCCTGGCATTTATAAATGAGCGATTCAGTGGAAAGGACAAAGATCAAAAAGGTGAGAAAGAAGTAAAGAGCAATGGAAAGGGTAAGAAAGAAGACGCCCTGCTGGAAGTTGCCGATGTATAAACATGTACGAAAAGCTACTGTTGATTAATTACAAATAATAAAACGAATAACCATGAGAAGAAATGCAACCGCAATTTGGGAGGGAACCGGTAAAGAAGGAAAAGGGACCCTCAGTACACAAAGTACTATATTGAACAACACTCAGTATAGCTTTAACTCGAGATTCGAGAATGGGCCGGGAACGAATCCGGAAGAACTGGTGGCTGCTGCACATGCTGGTTGCTTTGCCATGAAGCTCAGTTTTGCCCTTAATGGAGCGGGTTTCACGGCTACAAAACTGGATGCCAAATGCGTTGTGACATTGGGTGACGGGGAAGTGACCAGTTCGGAAATTACGCTGAATGCAGAAGTACCCGGTATCAGTGAGGATAAATTTGCCGAGTGTGTTAAAGACGCAGAACAGAACTGCCCGATCAGTAAGCTTCTCGATACGAATATTACCGTAGAGTACACATTGAATTAAATGGTACGTGGACATGTGGACGTATGAACAGGTGAACACGTCTGTGCGTCTACAAATTTTCCATTAGTGTTTTCTTATTAAGATCGCTAGTGCTATATTTGCAGTCCGAAAATTTAAGGCATCATGGCTAAGAAAGGTAACAGGGTACAGGTAATACTGGAGTGCACGGAGCACAAGGAGAGTGGAATGCCCGGAACTTCCCGGTACATCACCACCAAGAACAGGAAAAATACCACAGAAAGGCTGGAAATGAAGAAATACAATCCCATCCTCAAGAAATATACAGTTCACAAAGAAATTAAGTAGTTATGGCTAAGAAAACAGTAGCATCGCTTCAGAAGGGTGAAGGTAAAAACTTCGCCAAGGTAATTAAGGCCGTAAAGAACGAGAAGACGGGTTCTTATTCTTTCAAGGAAGAAATGGTTCCGGTGGATAAGGTAAAAGAGGCGCTGAATTCTTAATTCAGCGAGGAGATACTAACTTTAAGTCCCGGCCGGGGCTTTTTTTTTGCGCGTATGGGTCTATTCAATAAGTTTTTTTCCAAAGAGGATAAGGAATCACTGGATTCGGGTTTGCACAAGACCAAGGAAACCTTTTTCTCCAAGCTGGGGAAAGCGGTGGTCGGCAAGTCAAAGGTAGATGACGAGGTTCTGGACAACCTGGAAGAGGTCCTGGTCAGTTCTGACGTTGGGATAGATACCACCGTAAAAATCATAGAACGGATAGAAGATCGCGTCGCCCGGGATAAATACCTCGGGGTGGATGAGCTTAACAACATCCTAAAGGAGGAGATTGCGGGGTTGCTGGAAGATAATAATGCCACTGACCAGGAAGGACTGAGTTTGGATCCTACTAAGAAGCCCTACGTAATACTGGTAGTGGGCGTTAATGGTGTTGGGAAGACCACCACTATAGGGAAGCTAGCCGCCAGGTACAAGAGCCTCGGGAACCATGTGGTACTGGGAGCTGCGGATACCTTTCGCGCAGCCGCAGTGGATCAGATCAAATTGTGGGGTGAAAGGGTGGGTGTCCATGTGGTATCCAAAGGCATGAATACCGATCCCAGCGCAGTGGCCTTTGAAGCAGTGGAATACGGGGTGAATCATGGGGCTGATGTGGTCATAATAGATACTGCGGGCAGGTTGCATACCAAGGTCAACTTGATGAACGAACTATCCAAAATCAAGCGCGTTATTCAGAAATTTATTCCGGAGGCGCCTCATGAAGTGCTGCTGGTACTGGATGGCAGTACGGGTCAAAACGCCGTGATCCAGGCGCGTGAATTTACCAAGGCTACCGAAGTGACCTCTCTTGCCATCACCAAGCTCGATGGAACCGCCAAAGGGGGTGTGGTAATAGGCATTTCCAACGAGTTTAAAATCCCCGTCAAGTACATAGGTGTTGGGGAAAAAGTAGAAGACCTCCAGGTATTCAACCGCGAAGCTTTCGTGGAAACCCTGTTTGAATAGAAGCCCTAATCAGTCAAAATATAATTCGAGGCTACCTCATTAAAATTCCTAACCTGCTCTTTTTCCCAGGCTTTATCCTTTCCTATATATCCTGCCATCATTCCGGCGACCTCAGGAGCCAGTCGCATAGCCTCACGGGCATCGAGAAATAGTATCCTGGTCCGTCGGGCTAACACATCTTCTACCGTCTGAGCCATTTCTTTTTCGACCGCCCATCGCACTTGCCCTTCGATGAGAAATACTTTTTGGGAGAGACTTTCTGTACTCTTGCTTTTTCTCCTGATCTTGTGCCGGTCCCTTCCATAGACGTGCAAGGGATCGGACCAATCAGCGTCGTATTCGAAGCCGTGGATGGGCATATTATGGGTGATACAAGGCCGTTCCGGCAATCCCGCCACTGTAGCAGAACTGTCCACCGTGTCCTCTGCCATTTTCCTGTAGGTAGTCCATTTACCCCCCAAAATGGAGACCAGCCCGGACATGCTGACCAGGAGTTTATGATGCCTGGACACTTCCTTGGTGGGCTTCCCATTCCCCTTTGGTGCTGCCAATGGCCTCAGGCCAGCGAAAATACTGAGTATATCTTCTTTTTTGGGTTGACGGGTCATATAGGCACCGGCATTCTCGAGGATAAAATCGATCTCTTCTTCAAGGGCTACAGGTTCTTCACTCTTTTCGTCAATTAAGGTATCCGTAGTACCAACCACCACTTTATTGTGCCAGGGAACCGCAAACATCACGCGGCCATCGGATGTCTGGGGCACCATAATGGCGTGGTTCCCTTCCAGGAATTTTTTTTCCAATACAATGTGAACCCCCTGGCTGGGCTTGATCATATCCTCCGCGTCCGGGTTGTCCATTCTCATAATCGAATCGGAAAACACTCCGGTCGCGTTGACCACCACTTTACTTTTGATTTCAATTTCCTCACCTGTGAATTCGTCCTTGGCCTTGACACCGGCCAGGATTTCACGATCTTTTAACAAACCGGATACCCCGAAATAATTGAGTAGGGTAGCTCCCTGATCACGAGCAGTAAGTGCCATGCTGATCGCCATGCGTGCGTCGTCAAACTGGCCATCATAATAGATCACCCCGCCTTTCAGTCCCTCTTTTTTGACGTTCGGTATATAATCAGTGGTTTCTTCCTTGCTCAGAAGTGTAGAGGGACCCAGCCCGAGTTTACCCGCCATCATATCATATATTTTTAGGCCTAAGCCGTAGAAGGGCGAATTCCACCATTCGTAGGATGGGATCACAAAAGGGAGGTTTCTAACGAGGTGTGGTGCATTCTGACGCATCAATCCACGTTCCTTTAACGCTTCAATGACCAGTGAAATATCACCATTCTGCAGGTATCGGACACCCCCGTGAACGAGTTTTGTGCTCCTGCTGGAGGTTCCCTTGGCAAAATCGTGCTTTTCAAGTAATAGGGCCTGGTAACCCCGGCTCGCAGCATCAATGGCTACCCCAAGACCAGTGGCTCCACCACCGATAACAACCATATCCCAGGGCTTCCGCCGATCCTTTACTTGTTGTATGATCTCATTGCGATTCATTCCGTCCAGCCCCTCGATGCTTCAATTCCCTTCTTCCAATAATATATAATCTTTTCCCGGTCCGTTTCGGTTCCGGGCTCGAAAATGCGCTCGGATTCCCACAGGCCATTCAGGTCTTCAATACCATTCCAAAACCCCGATCCCAATCCAGCCAGGTAAGCCGCTCCCAGCGCGGTACTCTCGGTTTCTGCCGGGCGGGTCACCTTAATCTCAAGAAGGTCTGACTGTATCTGCATAAGAAGGTCATTGTTGCTGGCCCCTCCATCTACTCGAAGCTCACGGATGTCAACACCCGAATCTTCCTTCATGGCATTCACCACCTCCATGGTTCGGAGGGCAATGGCTTCCAAAGCAGCTCTAGCGATATGTGCCCTGTTACTGCCGCGTGTCAGCCCGAATATCCCACCCCGGGCATAGGGATCCCAGTAGGGGGCAGCCAATCCCGATAAGGCCGGGATCAGTGTGATGCCCCCATTGTCCTTTGCGGAGAGTGCAAGGTCTTCGATATCAGAGGCCTTTTCAATTATTTTGAGTTCATCTCTCAACCACTGCACCAGTGCACCCGCTACGAACACACTACCCTCCAGGGCATAGCTGATTTTGCCATTTATTTTCCAGGCTATAGTGGAGAGAAGTCCATTTTTGGAGATTACGGCCATGTCCCCCGTATTGAGAATGGTAAAACAACCTGTGCCGTAAGTATTTTTTACCATGCCCTTATTCAGACAAAGCTGGCCAAACAAGGCAGATTGCTGATCACCGGCGCAACCGGTGATGGGAATCGAAACACCGGTAAGCTCTGGATCAGTTTCAGCCAGGAGTCCACTACTCTCGAGTACTTCAGGTAGTATTGCAGGTGGGATTTCAAGGATTTCAAGTAATTCATTGTCCCACTCCTGGGTATGGATGTTGAAGAGCAGGGTGCGACTGGCATTGGTGATATCGGTAACATGTGATTTCCCTCCCGATAAATTATACATCAACCAGGAGTCAACGGTGCCAAACATGATGTTTCCGGATTCTGCGCTTTCCCTTATCTCAGGGTGTTTGTCGAGTATCCATTTTATTTTTGTGCCCGAAAAGTAGGCATCTACAATGAGTCCTGTTTTGTCCCGGAAAGTTGCTTCATGGCCTTTGCTTTTTAAATCCTCACAGAGATCAGCGGTTCGTCGGTCCTGCCATACAATGGCCCGGTGAACCGGCTCCCCGGATTCCCGGTCCCAAAGAATTACCGTTTCCCGCTGATTGGTAATTCCAATGGCATGAATTTCCGTAGGATCCAGGTTACGACTTGTAAGTAATTCCTTGTAAGCCTTTAGTTGGCTCTCCCAGATTTCCCTGGGGTCATGTTCTACCCACCCCGGTATGGGAAAGTATTGGGAAAATTCATTCTGGGTTTTATCTATGATCTTTCCATGTTCATCAACCAGTATTGCGCGGGAACTCGTGGTTCCGGCATCGAGGGCGACGATATATTTTCCAGGCATAATCTCAAAATTAGTCCTTTAAGTTATGCTTTTGACCTGAAAGTATTGTGATAACGTTTAATGAAACGCTGTGTTGAAGTTATCTTAGCTCAATCCTGTCGATTTCGAGTTGAAAGGATTCTTCTGTTTTGTTACCGATCAGCAGGCTGATCTCCATCATTTCTGATCCGTCATAATTCTTGATATTGAGCTTTCTGCCTCGAAAAGCGGGATACATTTCATTGAATGGAATGATAATAGTTTCCCACAGCCCGGTGGTTTCAAAATCTTTCACATAGGAATAATACTGATCCCGGATAGACCTTACCCGGAGCTGATACTTTTTGCCATCTCCTTTAAGACGCAGGGCAAAAGAAGAATAGGGTGATGAGTCAATTTTACGGAAAGCATACCTTATTGAGGAAAACCCACCGTTGTTTTCCAGTGAAACCGATCCTTCGAAGACTCCATTACCGGATTCGTTGATGTACATGCGGCCATTGGATCGTCCCCCCATAACCACATCATCCACAATAGTCCAGCCATTGAGTGAAGCTTCAGGAGTGAAATCATATAGAAGAAATGTTGATGCAATTAACATAGTCTTAATTATTGAGTATGCAACCATACAATAACAACCCATTGGGAGTCACAATGTTTTCCCCAATGGATTGTTCAGTTTTTTGTAGTATAGCGACATGAAATATCGAGTGTTCTTTCTCTGTCTCATAATCGGTTTGGTCTCTTGTAAGCAAGACTTCCCTGAAACGGAACTTGAAGCATCCGATTATCATATAGAGGATGGTCTTGAACTCCGCCTGGTGGCCGCAGAACCGCTGATTGAAGCCCCTGTGGATATCAGTTTTGATGATGAGGGAAGACTGTGGGTGCTTGAAATGAGGGGATATATGAGGTCTTTATCCGGAGCCAATGAAGAGGATCCCGTTGGACGGATCGTGATCATGGAAGATCGGGATAATGATGGGAAGGCTGATCACTACAAGGTTTTTCTCGATAGCCTCAAACTTGCGAGGGCTTTCTCTCACGTATATGGGGGCCTCCTGTACGTCGAGCCTCCCAATTTGTGGTTTGCCGAGATTCGTGAGGACCTCAGCCCGGGTTCTATAGAGCTGGTAGATTCTGCTTACGCTGTGGGAGGCAATGTGGAGCATCAGCCCAATGGCTTACTCATCAACATAGATAACTGGATCTACAGCGCCAAGGGAACCAAGCGATACCGAAGAATAGAAGGAAAATGGATTACAGAATCTACGGTGTTTCGGGGTCAGTGGGGAATAACCCGCGATCCTTCCGGAAGGTTGTTCTACAATGACAATTCCAACCAGTTAAGGGGAGATTTTGTCGTGCCGGGAGTTCTTGGGACGGAGACCGGCTACAGGCCCTCATTGCTCTCGGGCCAGAACATCGTTAATGATCAGCGGGTTTACCCGTTGCAAGCTACGCCCATTAACCGGGGTTATCTCGACGGTGTACTCGATGAAGAAGGTAAACTGCGGAATGTAACCTCCGCCTGTGGTCCTTTGTACTTCCAGGGATCAGGATTGGATGAGATATATGATGGAGATGTATTCGTCTGTGTACCGGAAGCCAATATCGTCAAGCGAAATATCATTACAAGTAAAGGAATTCCTGTTAGCGGGGAACAGGCTTATCCGGATCGCGAATTTCTTGTTTCCAAAGATTTGGGATTCCGCCCGGTAAACCTGAAAAACGGTCCTGATGGCGCCTTATATGTAGTGGATATGCATCGTGGCATCATCCAGCATAAGACCTATATGACCAGCTACCTGAGGGAACAACTCATTGAATCAGGTCTGGATAGTTTGACAGGGATGGGCAGGGTAATAAGGGTTGGAAATGGGAGGAGTATTAATCCTGGAGCGATGGTGCATATTTCCCCGACGGATCTGATTGATTCGCTGGAGAGTAAAAATATCTGGATTAGGGATCGCGCACAACAATTGATTATTCAACATGGATCTCCTGATCTTTTGGAGCCACTAAGGGATGAACTTAATCAACCCGGTCAATCACCGGGAAGGATCCATGCCTTGTATTGCCTGGAGGGATTAGACCTTTTGCGGAATGTTGTTCCTACCAATTTCCGGGATTATCCCTCATTGGTTGCTCATTTGCTGATTATGGCAGCGGAGGGTGAAATACGACTCGAAGATATTGGGCAGGTGGCTCCGGATTCTGTCCTGGATTTATACAAAGCGTATTATTTTGTAAAAACCAATGATATCGAACCACTCAATGAGCTGCTAAGGGATCAGAATGGGAATCCATACCTGGATGAAATCGTACTCAGTAACTATTCCGGTGATCCGACACTGCTTGAAAGGGTGGACCTTGTGGAGGCCTTGTCTAAACTTGCAGCCAGTAAAGCGGAATCACAGGCTCCCGGGGTAGAATATCGAGGACTCACACCTGGTAGAAATTTGTATGTCAGGAATTGCGCGGTCTGTCACGGAGAGGATGGCCAGGGTTTGGCCGGGCTGGCGCCCCCCTTGTTAAATTCCGAGTATGTGTCGGGCAATCCCGAACGATTAGCGAGTATTTTGCTCTATGGACTATCCGGCCCCGTTACGGTTGATGGTGAGTTATACGAATTCAATAACCCGATGCCCGGACTCGCAATTAATGATGAGATGAGTGATGAGGATATCCGCTATATCATGAACTATATCAGGAATGCCTTCGTAACAGCTGACATTATTCCACCGGGTGACCTGGTGGGCCAGGTAAGAGGTGACGGCAGGAATCCCAATGAGGTTTATACTGTGGACGAACTTCAATCGATCTATGAGAACTAACATTTTATTTTTCGCCTTCCTGGCCGTGATGTCATGCCAGGAAAAGGAACAATGGAGAAACCTGTTCAACGGCATGGACTTGTCAGGCTGGGAGGTCATGAATGGGACGGCCGATTACAGAGTGGAAAATGACCAGATTATAGGCACTACAAAGGCTGGAACTCCCAATACTTTCCTGGCAACCGCGGAGCAATATGCTGACTTTATTTTAGAGTTTGAAGTCAGGGTTGATCCGGCAATTAATTCAGGGGTTCAATTCAGGAGTAATAGTTTACCCGGGTACAGAAATGGCCAGGTACATGGTTATCAATGTGAAATTGATCCGTCCGAGCGTGCATGGAGTGGGGGAGTTTACGATGAGGGCCGACGCGGTTGGCTTTACACCCTGGAAGAAAATGAGAGGGGGAGGGAGGCATTTAGAAATAATGAATGGAATCAATATCGCGTGGAGGCGGTGGGGGATAGCATCAGGATCTGGGTAAATGATGTGAATACTGCTAACCTGGTTGACTCCGTTACCCAATCGGGTTTTATTGCACTTCAGGTTCATTCAATTGGTGATGATTCTGATGCCGGTAAAGAAATCCGATGGAGAAATATCAGGATTTTAACGGAAGATCCTTCTGCTTTCTTGTGGATCCCTGTAGCCCCTCTCATCAGCAACCCACCGGGCCAATACCCACTAAACGGGAACTAATAATTATGTAATTAATTACACAATTAATCATACAATTAATTACACAATTAATTACCTAAATAATTATGTAATTATATGGTCTTGGATTTGATTACCCCTCATCGACCTTAACCACTTAACCACTCAACCACTTAACCACTTAACCACTTAACCACTCAACCCTCAACCCTAATGCACATCAAACAACGGCGGCCTTGCTTCGTCAAATTCAGTAGCTTCCTGGAAGGCCTCACCCAGTTCCAGGATACTGCCCTCATCAAACAAGTTACCTATCAGGGTAATACTGGTGGGATGGCCCTCATCATCGAGTCCGGTGGGAATGGCCAACGCCGGATGCCCCGTAAGGTTTGTGATCTGCAACTGTCTGCTACCGAAAGTCGGAGCGATGAGCACATCGTAATCCTTCATCAGTTCATTCATCTTTTCCATCAGCACTCTTCGATGACGGTTGGCTTGGAGATATTCCACGGCGGGGATAAATCTTGACTGTCTCAGGGAATTGGCCCTGGATCCCGGGTGCTGCTGGACCAGGTCGTCTACTTCCCCACTCCTGATCAGCAAGTCAAAAAATGCCCCGGACTCTGCTCGCAAAATGATATCAAAAGAATTGTATGGTATTCCCTCGGGGAGTGAAACACTGTCCATTTCAATCCCTAAATCAGCAAACTTGTTTAGAGCCTCAAGTCTGCGTTTCCCAACCGATGTAGTATCCTTTCTGAAATCTTCTGCGAGGTAAGCAATCTTAAGTGTTTGAATATCCCGGTCGAGTGTGTAATTAAAAGGGCTTTCGAAAATTGTGGGGTCATCATTATAGCTCCCAAGTATGTGTGAAAACACAATGGCACAATCCTGGGCAGACCGGGCCATAGGGCCCACCTTGTCCATGCTCCAGGACAGGGTCATAACCCCCTTTCGACTGACCCTTCCATAGGTCGGGCGAAGGCCGGTGATTCCACATCGATTACTGGGAGAAGTGATGGATCCCAGTGTTTCAGTGCCGAGAGAAAACGCTACCAGTCCCGCGGAGGTAGCCGATCCCGACCCGGCGGAAGACCCGCTGGCACCCTGTTCCAGGTCCCAGGGATTTTTGGTCGTACCCCCAAACCAAACATCCCCCCTGGCCAATGAGCCTGAGGTTAATTTTGCAATCAATACTGCCCCAGCTTCTTCAAGTTGCTTCACCACACTGGCCGTCATATCGATTTGCTGTTCCCGGTAGGGTTCAGCTCCCCAGGTTGTGGGATAGCCTTCAACAGCCATTAAATCCTTGACGCCATAGGGGATGCCGTGAAGTAAGCCCCGGTAATTCCCTTCTGCAATCTCCTTGTCTGCCCTCCTTGCCTGCTCTAAAGCCAGGTCTTCGGTGATGGTGATTATTGCCTCTAATTGTTCATTGTATTTTTTGATCCGGTTAATATACATGCCGGTCAATTCTTCGGAAGATACCAGCCGGTTCTGTAGCAGGTATGCTAGCTGTGGAATCGAATAAAAGGCCAATTTATTGAGAATTTCGGGCCGATCTGTTGGAATGGCAGACCAGGCCGTTGGGGTGCCCTTTTCGGGAAATTCAAACCCGGATGGACGTGGATCAAACACCATGGCCGGAGAAATGTCATAAGGGATTCCGTAATGACGCATTGAGTCATATCCTGCATAATTCCTGAGGAGATAGCGATGCATCAGTCGGATTTTGTCATTCTCAAAATTCAATCCTGCCAAGCGCTGAGCCCCCTTTATATCCCTCTTGTTGAAAGTGTGTTCATTGCTTTTACAGGAGATGACAACGACCAGTAAGATAAATAAGATAGCTCTGATCATAGTGGCTTGAATTCGTTTCCAAGTTTGGGAAGATAATCCTTCATCTGTTCCCTTAGTTGTGACGCTTTACCCATGATGAATTGGTTTTCTGGTTTCCTTAACAAAAAACCAGGCAATAGCTGATACGGCCAGCATGATAGCACATATGATAAAGATGACATTCTTATCCGGTTGGTTTCCGATGAACCCTCCCAAAGAGGAGGCCACCATCTGGGGTAAAACCACACTGAGATTGAAAAGCCCCATCATCAATCCCATTTTTTCCTGGTTCACTACCTCCGACATGATGGCAAAAGGTAGGCTCACCACGGCACTCCAGCCTACACCAACAATCGCCATCAGGACGAAAAATGATGTCATGGTTTCACCGGAAATTACCAATAATCCATAACCTCCCGCCATAATTGCTATACAAATTGCATGGGTCTTAACGCGGCCAATTTTCTCTGTGATAGGTTCAAGGACTAGAGCCGGGAGAATGAAACCTACGGTATTCAAAATCGCAAAAGCTATTCCTATGCTGAAACCGATCCGATCATTTTCCTGGACCGACAGATCGGCAGTAGTATTATAGCCCATAATAACCTCTTTTACATAGGCAAAGGTGTAAATGAACATGGTCTGTACCCCGACCCAAGTGAATGCATGTGCGAAACAGATCTTTAGGAAGGCGGGCCAATTGGTGTCTTTCTTTGGTACCGCCACTTCCACGGTTTCTACCTTTTTAAGCTCCCTGGGTTCGCTTATGAACAGGACGGGGAATACAGCCGATATAAATACGAAGGCAGCTCCGATATAGATAAGTTCATAGTTCCCGATAAATGCTCCCACCAGGTAGGCGCCCACTGAAAACAAACCTGAGATGGTTTGCATCCAGGTGTAACCTTTCGTCCTGGGATCACCTTGGGGTGTAACATCGGCAATGATTGATCTCGCCGGGTTAAAGCTGACGTTGATGGCAAGGTCGAGGGTGAGGGCTACGGTTATGGCTACACCGATGATAGCGTCGAGTCCCAGGGCCTTATCTATGACATCAATATAGGGCAAAGCGAGAATCATCAAAGCGGCTATTATTCCACCAATAAGAATAAATGGCCTCCTCCGACCGCTCCAGAACCACACATTATCTGAAACGAGCCCAATGATTACCTGGCCAAGAATCCCGGCAAGGGGACCCGCAAGCCATACAATTCCAACCTCGTGAACATCGAACCCATACTTGGTATTTAATATCCAACTGAGAACCGCAATCTGAACGCTGAGTGCGAAGCCCATGGCAGTCGCCGGCATCGCCAATAAAACATAGAATCTTCGGGTGAGTCGGTTTTGCAGATCGGGCATCGCTAGAGATTATTTAATTCCTGAAAAATACAGCCATGGATATTTCAGGAAGGCTAACTCCCGTAACCTTGATAATACCATCGAGGTCAAAGGCATCTCCGAGGACAGCTATGTTCCAGGAACCGTCAAGTTCATAGTAGATTTCTTCGGGTCGGCCATTGTAAACTACATGGATTTCATTCCAGTCATCACCATTGGCATTATTTCGAATCGTGTAGCTGATCAATCCATCTTCTACCTGATCGAATTCGAGATTTTTTCTGACATCTTCAGCCGTGGTCATTCTGAAGGCCGGATGAGTCTTGCGAAGGGTTATCAAGTTTCGATAGTATTCCACAACCTCAGGGTTTTCGGTTTTAGCTCTCCAGTTGATTTGATTAATCTCATCAGGAAGATTATATGAATTATGTTCTTCATCCTTGGTTCGAAGAAGCTCTACACCGGCATGCAGAAAGGCAATACCCTGAGACGTTAAAACCACCCCATTGGCTAGTTTGTGCATGGCAATGATTTCCCATTCTGTGGCATCCCTTCTCGATACCTTCAGCTTATCATAAAGCGTGTGGTTGTCATGGCAAGACACATATGATATGGATTGCCAGGGTTCGTTTGCCCATGGTGCATTGGAGTAATTTACAGCGTTGTAGTCTATCTGGGGATGATCGATGGCCCCCACCACACCGAACTTAACGGACTCTTCCATGTCTTCCATGCCACTAACAAATCCGGTACTTTCATCCTCAAAGACCGATCCCTTCAGTCCATCGCGTATGTCATCACTGAAGGCAATGATATTGGGCATTTTGAGAATGTTGGCCTTGAGAGCCCGATCTTCTATGGGGAGGGGTGAATCTCCGGCCGTCCAGCCTTCACCATAAACAAATATGTGTGGGTTAATAGCTTCAAGCGTTTCCGCCACTTCATTCATGGTTGTGATATCATGAATACCCATAAGATCAAATCTGAATCCATCGATATGATATTCTTCTGCCCAGTATGAGACTGATTCGAGTATGAATTTCCTGACCATAGCTCGCTCTGAAGCTGTTTCATTACCACAGGCAGCCGCATCAGAATAGCTGCCGTCTTCCCTGAACCGGTAATAGTAACCGGGTGCCTCCAGGTTAAAGTTCGAATTATCTGTTCTCCCGGTGTGGTTATAGACAACATCAAGGATTACCCCAATCCCCTTCTCGTGTAATTTCATAACCATTTCCTTGAATTCCCGTATTCGCACTTCAGCTTCGTGAGGATTTGTTGAAAAGGATCCCTCCGGCACATTGTAATTTTGCGGATCATACCCCCAGTTGAACTGGGGACTATCGAGCTGGTTTTCTTTTATCGAGTAATGATCAAAAGAAGGAAGCAAGTGTACATGGGTGATCCCCAATTCCACCAGGTGGTCAATTCCCGTACTTACACCGCCGGGCCCTTTGGTACCTTCTTCTACGAATCCAGTAAATTTTCCGGGTAGAGATGATCCGGATTCGGGGTGTATCGTCATGTCTCTCACATGCATTTCGTAAATAATGGCATCATTCGGACTGTTGAGCTGTGGACCGTGATCTTCTTCCCAACCCTCAGGATCGGTAATGTCAAAGTCCAAGACCATGGCCCTTTGGCCGTTTACACCAACTGCTTGCGCATAGATACCGGGAGTTTCGTCCATCCATTGACCATTTGATTTAACCTGGTATGTATAGTAGGTTCCCTGGAGGTCCCCTTCGAGTGTGATACTCCACAAACCATCTGCATCCGATGAAAGAGGGTGTATTTCCATGGGTTCTCCACCATCCCCTTTTTCATATAAATTGAGGTAAACGGCATCTGCAGTGGGTGACCAGAGTTTAAACGAAGTCGCATCGGGTTCGTAGTTCAACCAAAGCTCGGCCTCTACCGGAGTGGGATATTCATCAAAGCTCGTGTATTCCCTACCACTTTCAGTACAGGCCAACAAAACACCGGTAAAAATCAATGGAAGGGAGACAGGATGAATTCTCATGGGGTGATCAATAATTTTGTTGTGGGGATAGGTCATGAAACTTGCCCAATTAAAGCAAAATGAGGATCATCAGCAAGATGAATTACAGCAGCTTCAGCGCACCTGTATTCTTATAGTTAGATCCTGAGTCGTGGAAATGTCATCGAGATGCCCCATATGCTCTCTTTCTGAATCGATAAGATGCATATGCATATTGGAATCGTGATGGGTGAATATTCCCTTGTGCCTGGTCGAATAGAATCCCACGATACTTACCTCTGTATCAGTTAATCGGAAATTTTGCTGCCCACTGTGTGCTTCATCCGGTGAGCTTACCTTTGTTCCGGGGGCCAGGTTCTGGGTATGGATTCTCACATCATCAACTATCCTATCGATCCGGAATACGAAAGGCTCTTTGCCCTCACCCACCATAGCATTAAATGCTTTTTCAAACTCCTTGATATTTTCAATCGGACCGGGAATTACTAACTCCTCCCAGGCAGAATTATAGGCATATACGAAAAACGGTGCTTTGACATTCTCATCAATGCTGACAACCATAGAAGAGTCAGCATCAACGGTTGAAACATAGGTCGTCCCATTCAGAACCATGATCTCTCCACGGAGATATTCCAGCGGACCCAATCCATATAGATTTTTCTTGTCCAGGCTATCAAGTAATATTTTCCCTTCCAAGTCTCCATTCCACATTACGTCTCTCATCATTCCCGAAACCAGAACTTCCTTGGACACATTGCGTGTGCATGAATTGACCAGCAGTAAGAGGGCAAGTATTGTTAGATGAGTAATTCGACGTGGCATTGTGATCAAACCGGTGAACGTAATAGAAGTACAATAGCCCTCATAAAGATCAGCAATTCATCTACCATCATTCCACTCTGCGTTATACCCTCCTCAGTGAGGCTGTAATATTTACGGGTCCTGCCATTTACCGATTCACTTTCTACCGTCATCAGCCCCTCAACTTCTAATTTGTGGAGCATAGGATACAATGCACCATCGGTCAAAGTGATCTGACTATCGGTCTTTTGACTGACCCACCGGGCAATCTCATACCCGTATAAACGTCCATGCTCTTTAACAGCGGTTAGGATAATCGGCTTTAGCGCACCCCTGATTAGATCTTTGTTATTCATGCAAATTATATATATAGACAATATAGGTAATAAAATCGATGACACCGAATTGTCAACTTAAATACCTAATTTATTTAGGTATAGAACTTTTTCACGGACTTATTGCTTACGGTGGCAGGAGCGAACTTGTTGAGTGGATTTGATGATCGGTTCGGATAAATATAGTTTAGTTAGTACCTTATTCTCATAAAATTTTTGTCAAATGAGAACGCTATTGATCTGCCTTTTTTCTGTTTCATGGATGTACTCACTGGGCCAAGTCAGCCTAGATGATATTAAATCCTATCCGTTCCCTAATCAAACGGCCGTAAGTGCTACCGGCAATCGTGTTGCCTGGGCCTTTAATGAAGAGGGTAAGAGGAATATTTATGTCGCTGAAGGTCCCGACTTCGAAGCGAGAAAATTAACCAGGTATGATGAAGACAGGGGACAGGAATTGAGTAGTGTAAGTATCTCGCCTGACGGGAAGTGGTTGGTTTATATCCGGGGAGGTGACTTTGGTTCCAATTGGAATGACGCGGGAATTGTCAATCCCACCTTTGATCCCAATCCTGAGAAAGTCAGGATATGGAGTATACCATTTTCCGGTGGCCAGCCCAAGCCTCTTGCGGAGGGTGAAAGCCCTGCAATTTCCAGCGATAGTAAAACTGTAGCTTTGGTCAAGGGTGGCCAGATTTGGTCAGTGCCTATCGACGGAAGTTCCTCAGCCAGCCAGCTTTTCTCAGCCAGGGGAAACAACTATTCGCCGAGGTGGTCATCAAATGGACAATTGGCTTTCGTTTCTTCCAGAGGAGGCCATTCCTTTATAGGTGTATATACAGACGGCAATACTCCAATTAAATGGATAGCCCCATCATTCAAGCGAGATTACTCACCCAGGTGGTCACCGGATGGGACCCGGCTCGCATTTATCCGTCGGCCCGGATCCGGTGGTGTGGCCGATTCCATCCTGGCAGCCCGACATAATCCGTGGAAGATCATGACGGCTGAATTGAATGATAATCCTGCTACTGTCGTCTATGAAGCACCGAAAACTATTCGAGGTTCTCTCCCAACGACACACGGTAGAACTAACCTGCATTGGGGAGCCGAGAGAATTGTCTACCTGTCGTACGAAGATGGCTGGCCTCATATTTATTCTGTCCCTGAAAAGGGGGGCAATCCTCTTTTATTGACACCGGGAAATTTTATGGCGGAATACATATCCATAAGTGCTGATGGTAGGCAGCTTTTATTTTCGGGCAACACCGGTCCTGATGATCTGGATATTGACCGTAGACATATCGTTAAAGTTTCGGTGGACAAGGCGGACATGGAGGTTCTTACCCCCGGTAAGGGGCTTGAGTGGTTCCCGCATTTTACCGGTGACGGAAATCATATCTTCTTTGTCGGCGCTACCGCTAAAAGGCCTCCCATGCCAGCAATTATGAATGTTGAATCAAAGAAGATCAAGTGGCTGGCTATGGACCGGATTCCCGATAAATTCCCGGAGAAGAAACTGGTTGAACCTACACAGGTAATATTTAACTCTGAAGATGGAGTAGGGATACATGCAACACTCTTCAGTCAAAAGGGAGGTGAAAAGAAAAAGCCGGCTATAATCTATATTCATGGAGGACCTCCCAGACAGATGCTTCTCGGCTGGCATTATAGTTCATACTACTCCAACGCTTATGCCATGAATCAACACCTGGCAAGCCAGGGATTTGTTGTGTTGTCGGTAAACTACAGGCTGGGCATAGGGTACGGTTATGAGTTTCACCGGCCTGTTGACGGGGGTACAAGGGGTGCGTCAGAATACAAGGATATTAAGGCAGCAGGACAGTGGCTAGCCAAACAAGACTTTGTTGACCCAGAGAGAATTGGAGTCTATGGAGGGTCGTACGGGGGGTATCTTACTGCCATGGCCTTGGGAAGGGATTCGGAACTGTTTGCCTGTGGTGTAGACATACATGGAGTACACGACCGTACTGAGGGGCGGGTGGATAATTATCTCATTCCCGACAGCTATGATGCGGCACCGGATCGGGAACTTGCCCTTAAAGTAGCCTGGGAATCGTCCCCGGTTTCCAGTGTGAATACATGGACATCCCCGGTACTGATTATCCATGGGGATGATGACCGAAACGTACAGTTTTCGCAGAGTACTGATCTTGTCAGGCGGCTGGAACAAAAGGGGGTTGATTTGGAAACGCTTGTGATTGTGGATGACACACATCATTTTATGACCCATTCGAACCAGATGGAAGTTAATAAAGCAGTTTCGGAGTATTTCATCAGAAAGCTGAAATAGTGTCTTCTGATAAGGAAATAATTAAGGGTCTTCTCGCCAGGATTGACGACCTGTCTAAAAAACAGGAAAACATTAGCAAGGAGCTTACCTACATGAGGGAGCAACTGAGCCGGATGACATCAGGTGATGTAGCTGAAGTAAAATCGGAGCCTGAAAAACCCGCTGTTGTGCAACCGGAGCAGATTGTAACACAAGAAGCAAAGCCTCTCTCTGCTAAACCTCCTGCACCAACTTACCGAAAACCAATAATTAAATCAGATTTCGAAAAATGGATTGGTGAGAACCTGATCAGCAAAGTGGGCATAGTAATTACAGTCATTGGAGTTGGTTTCGGCGCCAAGTATGCAATCGACAATGATTTACTCAGTCCGATAGTAAGGATCATCTCAGGCTATATTTTAGGTGCTGCTTTGGGGTTCATTGCCCTAAGACTCAAGAAAAAATATCCGGCCTATTCGGCCGTCTTATTGGGGGGTGCCATTGCCATATTTTATTTCATCACTTTCGCCGCGTATAGCTATTATTCCTTCATCCCAAGAGCGGCCTCATTTGTCCTGATGATTGGCTACACCGCAGGAGCGGTTTTTGCCGCAGCGAAGTACAAGGAACAATCCATTGCCCTTTTCGGGATGGTGGGTGCCTATGCAGTACCATTCCTCCTCAGCGATGATTCCGGCAACGCCGCCGGGTTATTTACTTATGTACTGATCATCAACCTGGGAATTTTGATCATATCCCTGAGCCAGTACTGGAAATGGCTCTACTATGGATCATTTGTATTTACATGGGGCATTTACCTGGCCTGGTTTTTTAATACTTTTGATGAGCCTGAGTTTACAACAGGGTTGTACTTTGCGTTGGGGTTTTTTCTAATCTTCTACCTCACCTTTCTCGGGTACAAACTTGTCAGGTCGGATAAGTTCTACCTGCCCGATGTTTTTCTGATCCTTGTAAACGCCTTTGTATTTTTTGCAGTTGGCTATGCGCTATTTGATTCCAGGGAATCACCGTATGGAACAGGGATATTTACTCTTGCAAATGCTGCTGCTCACTTTGTTGTTACCTTACTTATCAGGTCGAGAAGTGAATATGATATCGCTGTATATCGCCTCGTTGTGGGGCTTGCCGCCGTATTCACGGTATTGACAGTTCCAATCCAGTTGGATGGGGGATGGGTGACCTTGACATGGATTGGAATGGGAGCGGTACTCATTCATGTCGCACGGACTAGAAATCAATGGTTTTATGAGCTCATTGCATACCCGGTAATAGTCCTCTCATTCTTTAGCCTGATGATCGATTGGTGGGAAACCGGGGGTTCGGAAGTATCCCCCTTCCTGAATGTTCATTTTCTTATATCAATTATATATACGGGTACCATTCTTTATGTCCTCTGGTTGATTTGGAAAACCCCCATTGAATTATCCAGGATAAAGGGTGGAAATGACCTGATGAAGATCGTAATACCGGCAATTGCTTTTATTGCGGGCTTTGCGCTGTTCTATGTGGAGATAAGCAGACTATTTGATATTCCCGGGATTACCTACGAATTTCAGCCCCAGGTATACTCAGCGAGATCAGTGACATTTGTATTGTCTGTGAGTACGTACCTGGCCGGTTGTCTCTTAATCAATGACCGTTTCTTGTTTCATGAGACCTTTGGAAAAATACTCCAGGGCGGGGTTCTCCTGTCCCTATTTATTTTTCTAACCACAACACTGGAAATTCTTGGCACCTTCCGAGGCTGGTTCCTCGATGATCAGTCCCTCTATTATGCGGATTGGGTATACATTTACCAAAGATATTTGGTATTCATCATCATTCTTCCAACGGTTTACCTGTTGTACCGTTCCTTCCGATCCAAATACAATATGATAAGCAGTAAGCAACTGCAGACTCTTATTCTCAACACAATCGGGGTTTGGATTCTGAGTTCTGAAGTGATCCACTGGATGGATATGCTGGGATACGATAATTCGTATAAGTTGGGGCTAAGTATCACCTGGGGAATCTATGCGGTGGTCGTGGTAATTTATGGTATTAAGACCCGCCAGAAATATATTCGCCTGGCAGGGATCGGGCTTTTTGGTATCACTCTTGTAAAATTATTCCTGTATGACATAGCGGATATCCCGGTGTTGTCAAAGACTATTATTTTTATTGTGCTTGGATTGTTGCTACTGGCTATTTCTTACAGCTATTTCAGGTTCAGGGATAAGATTTCCAAAGACTGATCAGTAATCAATTCTTGCCAAGCCCTATTAATATGTAATAGTTGAAACCCCAGGTGGTATCCGAATCCGTATTGGTCTCTCCCGGGCCATATCCGGGTATGATGAATGGTTCAAATTCTGAGGATTTAATGTTGAGTCCAAATTTATAGCTTGCCCGGTAACCCAGCCAAATCCCTTTGTATACCCTGGCCTTCATCCCGACGTGGGCTTCGAGCCATGATGCGCTTGCGTCATTGTTGAAGGCTGTCATTCCGCTGAAGGTACCGAGATCGGAATCACTGTAATCATAGTCAATCCGGTCATCGAATCCCGCTCGGCCGTATCGGACACCAAATGCGATAATACTTCCATCCCGGTCTTTCGGTATGAAATTAGCATCCAGACCAATTCTGAAGTAATTGCCGGTGATGTCATAGTTATACCGGGGAAGACTATCTATTTCCTGTGAAAACCTGCCTAAATCCACAGCTAAAATATATTTGGTCATATCCAATTCCCCGTTGAATTCAATGGTGGATAGCCCGGGAGTGACCGCCGATCGAATGAGCCCGAATCCGTCAATACCCAGCCTTATACTCCTGAATTCTATCCTGACCGTATCGTTCTGTGCCATAAGTGGCGCGGATACTATTAGCAATATGATACTAAAAAACAATCTCAATTTGAGGAGGGATTAGTTCAAGATTAAGCCTGATAGAATCAGCTGTGGTATATTCCAGGCTAAATTCATTAAAGATCATTTCAACATCACATTCGCGGGAATACAGTTTTGGCCTGGCTTCATATTGTAATTTGATACTGTCCTGGAGAGAGGCCGACTCTATTATGATGAGAACTTCATTCATGTCAGGATAAAGGGGTATTTCTGTGCCGGCGATATCAATATTTTTCTCCACGATGAATAATGGGTTACTCACGTAGACGGAATCAACTGTTATGGTTTTATCCGTATTGTCATCGATGGATTTGAAAGAAATTTCAATTCGATTATTTTGTGAATCGAGGCAAGGGGGTTGGTCAAGGCAGGAGACTCCAAGTATGCAAAAAATGACTAGACATAGGGTACGCATCGCGCAAATATACATAACTCCTCCCTCTTAAATATTCCACAATTGGTACGCAGGCGCGAATTATTATCCCTAATTTTGCGCCTGTATTTATGCACACACAGAGAGTCAGACCTGAAAAAGTTACGCTAGTCACACTGGGTTGCGCCAAAAACCTGGTGGATTCCGAAGACCTGTACACCCAACTCAAAGGAAATAATTTCGACGTGGTCCATGAAGATGACCGGGATGCCCATACCGTGGTGGTAAATACTTGTGGATTTATAGACAACGCAAAAAAGGAGAGTATCGATACGATCCTTCGCTATGCAAGGGCCAAAGAGGAAGGTGTGATTCAGAAACTCTATGTTTCGGGTTGCCTTTCTGAACGCTACAAAGATGACCTCCAGTCAGAGATCCCGGAAGTCGATGCCTTTTTCGGGACCAGGGATGTAGCCAGGATTCTTCATCGGATGAAAGCCGACTACAAGAAAGAGCTTGTCGGGGAACGGCTTGCCCTCACACCTTCCCATTACGCTTACCTAAAGATTTCTGAAGGATGCGACAGGCCTTGTTCTTTCTGTGCCATCCCACTTATGCGCGGGAAACATCGTTCAAAACCTATTGAAGAACTGGTTAAAGAGACTGAAGGACTCGTAAATAAAGGCGCCAAAGAGATATTGATCATCGCACAGGATTCTACTTTCTATGGTCTTGATTTGTACAAGAAACGAAATTTGGCAGATCTCCTCCGGCATTTATCCGATGTGAAAGGTGTGGAATGGTTGAGACTGCATTATGCCTTTCCCACTGGTTTCCCGATGGATGTCCTCGAAGTGATGAGGGAGCGTTCCAATATTTGTAACTACCTCGATATTCCCCTGCAAACGGGAAGCTCAGAAGTGCTGAAGATTATGCGTCGGGGAATTTCTCGTGAAAAAACTGAGACTTTGCTGAAATCTATACGGGAAAAAGTGCCCGGAATAGCTATCAGGACGACCTTGATCGCAGGACACCCTGGCGAAACAGATAAGGATTTCAAAGAAACACTGGATTTTGTTGAGAGAAACCGCTTTGACCGTCTCGGGGTATTTACCTATTCACACGAGGAGGATACACACGCGTATACCATGCCCGACACGATTCCCCAGGAAGAAAAAGAGCGGAGGGCTGCTGAAATCATGGAAGTACAACAATCCATCAGTGCAGAGATCAATGCTCAGAAAATAGGAAATACTTTCAGGGTTTTGATAGATCGCAAAGAAGGTGGAAATTATATTGGCAGAACGGAGTTCGATTCACCCGAGGTGGACAATGAGGTGATCCTTTCCGGTGAGAACTTACCCGTTGGTGATTTTGTTAATGCGAGGATTGATGACTCAACTGAATTTGATCTATACGCGACCCCTTTATGAAAGATGAAGCTTGAAAAAGTAGATCTTGCGGATACCGATTGTTTTAGCAGCTCATTTCTTGAGTACGCTAAAAATACCGATAGTCTGAAACCCTATTACGGCCGTTTTCCCACAATAGCCAATTTTAAATCCCAGTTTGAAGAAAAGTCGTTGAGCCCAGAAAACAGGAAGCTCCTTCACGATGTACTTGTACAGCAATATGATTCTACCGATACCAGCGAGAGTGTATCCGATAATATTAAATCCCTGCTTGATCCAGATACCTACACGGTCACCACAGGCCATCAACTCAATATTTTCACAGGTCCCCTCTATTTCATTTTCAAAATTGTCACGGTCATCAATGCCTGCAGACAGCTGTCGGAAAAGTACCCGGAAAAAAACTTTGTCCCTGTATACTGGATGGCCAGCGAGGATCACGACTTCGAGGAGATCAGCCATTTCAGGTTCCACGGAGAAAAATTCAAATGGAATTCTGATCAGTCGGGAGCCGTAGGACGTTTTGATCCCTCGGAATTAAGGGGGCTTATCGAGAATTTCCCTGTTCAATTGCCAGTGTTTGAAAAGGCCTACTTAAATCAAAATACCCTCGCAGATTCAGTAAGGGAATATGTTAATGAGCTTTTTGTGGAATATGGACTTGTGGTCATTGATGCAGACGATAAACACCTGAAGGAATTACTTATTCCTGTTATGAAGGCAGACATACTTGACCAGGTACCTCAAAAATGTGTCAATGAAATGCTTACGGGATTGGAAAAGGCGGGTATCAAAGCTCCGGTAAATCCCAGAGAGATCAATTTCTTTTGCCTTGAAGATGGCCTGAGGACAAGGATAGAAAAGTCAGGTGATAGATTTAAGTTAGTCGATGAAGAGAGAGAGTTTTCTAAGGAAGAGTTGGTGGAGTTATTTAAGAAAAGCCCTGAGAAATTCAGCCCGAATGTAATCTTGCGACCCCTTTACCAGGAAATGATCCTTCCCAATCTCGCCTATGTAGGGGGACCGTCAGAATTGGTATACTGGCTGGAGCTCAAGGGAGTATTTGATCATTTCAAAGTGCCATTTCCCATACTGCTTCCACGAAACTTCGCCATGATAATTCCGTCCCATATCGATAGAAAATGGAATAAAACCGGATTTAAACACGTGGATATTTTTAAGAAAACACACGTGCTTGAGAAAGAGGCGACCATAAAGTATTCAAAGAACGACCTCCAGCTGAATGGCAAGACGGATCATATTCAATCCACCTTTGACACGATCCGGGACCAGGCAGAAAAAATTGATGAAACCCTGGGACCTATGGTAGGTGCCGAGGCTGCCAGGGCCATGAAATCACTTGAGAAGATTGAAAAAAAGATGATCCGGGCAGAGAAGCGGAGGATGAAGGAAAAAATCGGACAGATGAAATCCGTAAAGGAGTTTCTTTTCCCCGGTGGCGGCCTACAGGAAAGAAAGGACAATTTTCTCAACTTCTACCTGGATGACCCTGAATTCATCCATCAGCTGGTCATGAATTTCGATCCCTTCGATCTAAGGTTTCATATCCTGACCTATGAATAAAGAGGTACTTCGAAAGGTATACCTCGAAAAGCGACTGATGCTATCTGTGCGTGAGTGGGAAGACCGGTGCAGGATTATCACTGATCTGTTTTTCAGGCATATCAACATAGAAGGAACAGACTGTATACACGTCTATCTGCCTATCGATGGCCGTAACGAACCGGATGTGTGGAGAGTTGTAAACAGGATCAGGACAGAATACCCGCAAAAGAAGATTTGCATCTCCCGCTGTGTTTGGAAGGATTATAGTTTGAAGCATTTCATCTACGAGTCTCCCAGCCAATTGGAGATGAACAAATACGGTATCCCCGAACCCATGGAAGGAGGAACGGAGGTGGCAGATGAAGAAATCGACCTGGTACTGGTTCCCCTGATCACATTTGATAGAATGGGCAATCGAATTGGATATGGGGGTGGGTTTTACGACAGGTTTCTGGAAAAACTTCCTCCCAATACTTTAAAGGTCGGATTTACACTTGCGGTGCCTCTGGATAGCATTCCCTATGTCGAACCATTCGATATTGCACTGGACTCTGCTATCTGTCCGTTGGGTTACCAGGAGTTCTAGATATCGGTCCGCCAGATACCCACCGGAATGGTCTTAAAGGTTGTGTATTTCTCGAACGCCATCCCATTCTTTTGAGCGACCCTAATTGATGGGATATTTTTCGGATGGATAATTGAAATCAAGGTTTTTGCCCACTTGTTTTTCTGTGCTTCGGATTTGCAGTGCTTTGCAGCTTCTATTGCATACCCCATGCCCCAGAATTCCGGCAATAACGCATACCCTATCTCAAGCTCGCTTATTACATCAACTTCCTGGACCAGCAACCCGCAATGGCCGACCATGCTTCCTTCTTCGTTGATCAGCGCATTAAAACCCCCGGATTCTTCTTTGTACCTTTTGAACTGTCTGTCCAACCATTCACGGCAAAGTTGCTCATTGCTGGCAGATTTGGGGAAGGGATAGTACTTTATTGCCTCCTCATTACTGAAGAAGGGTAGCCAGTCATCGAAATCTTTTTCCTCAATCCTTCGAAAGGACAGTCGTTTTGAGTGGGTATTTTCCAGCAGGTATTTCAAGAACTATTCTTATCTTAAATCAAAAGTCAGAACGATGAAAATATCATTTTTGGTCCTATTTACCCTAATTTGGAGTTCATTAAATGCACAAAACATGGATGAGCTCCCTTACAGCAGCATTCCCGATTACCCCGATGATTACTCCGGTCTGAATGTGGCAGCACGGATGATTGATGGATTGGGATTCCGCTATTACTGGGCCACAGAGTCACTCCGCCAGGAGGACCTGGATTTCAAGCCTTCAGAAACGGCCCGCTCCAGTTATGAAACACTACAGCATATATACCAGATGTCGGTGGGGATAATGAGATCGGTCAAAGGAGAAATGATGACACCGATAAGGACCGATCTTGCATTCGAAGATATGCGCAGAAAAACGCTGGAAAATCTTGCAGCGACTAGTGAATTGCTCAAATCCGGGGCTGACCTGAATAATGCTTCTTACCGATATGAAAGAAAGGGCAAAACCATTGAATTTCCGTTTTGGAATGTGATCAACGGCCAGATGTCTGATTGCCTGTGGCACGTGGGCCAGGTGGTATCCTTCAGAAGAGCCAGTGGCAATCCATTTAATTCCAAGGCCAGTGTATTTACTGGAACCGTAAGGGATTAATTCTTTACCTGGATCATTTTTCCACCTCTCATAACCTGCAAAACAGATCTCATAGCGGATATATCAACCCCGGGATCTTTCTCCAGAACAATGAGGTCAGCCATTTTACCATTCTCGATGGTCCCGAAGTCAGTGGCTCTTTCCATGGTTTCCGCGCCATTCCTTGTAGCAATGACAATTAAGTCCTCAGCGGAAATACCCGCTCGTTGCATAGCTTCCATTTCATTGAATATCGACACACCATGCAATGTTCCAGGGTTTCCCGCATCAGTTCCAACCACGAGCTTCACCCCATTTTGATGTAGTTTTAATGCATTGGCAGCCATAATACTGTCCCTCATTGCAAGACGATTTTCTCTCCGTGGTAAGGAAGATCTGAGTGCGGCGGTATCTACCAGGTAGGCATATTCCGGTGCTTCAGATATCATTTTGACGGTCTTGTCGTCGATGACTCTATTTGGATCCTGGAAGTCAAATCCATCTCCCAAAACAGCTTTTGTAGCATTTAGATAACCCCTGGATACAATCATGGTAGGGTTGTAATAGGTATTATTCTCCAGGGCCAGCTGGATAAATTCTTCGTCAACTACCTGGTCCTCGACGCTGTGAACCAGTAATCGTGCTCCGAGCCCCAATGCAGCTTTTGCCTGGGCCAGGGGAGTAGAGTGAACTATGAGTTTATTCCCGGTTCGTTCCACTTCGTTGGCAACTTCAGTGAGATTACTTATGAATTCCGGGTCATCGATAGCAACCCCCCATATCTTTATTCCCGTTGAGCCAAGCGAAGAATTGTACCGTACAGTCCTTTTGCCTGTTTCAGCATCGGAAAGATGGACCATCACCTTTTCAACAGGATTATTAAATATCTCAATCCGTTCAGGGGAGGCAGGCGTGATAAGGGGTCCTGCAGCTGCCACATGTGGGGCTGAGAGATCATTCTCGCATTTTTCCTGCAGTTCAATAGACCAGGGCATCCCGCCAACATCATAAACTGCCGTTACCCCGGATTTAAGGTAGGCCTCATAGTATCGTTCCGGGTAGGAAGCCTGGTACCCATAAGTCTCGATGGTTGGAAAAATCTCCCTCAAGTCCATTGCATCAGGCCGGGAGTCAAAGAACCCCGTCTGGAAAAAATGAACATGTGCGTCAACGATCCCCGGTGTAACGAATTTGCCGGAGAGGTCTACAACGGATGCCCCCTGTGGTGTGTCACATTCTCCTACACATTCTATTCTTCCACCAGAAACTATAATGTTTGCGTTTTCAAGTTTATTCCCATTTCCGTCATAGACGGTTGCATTTTCAAATATAGTAACACCTGTTTTTTCCTGATGGGTTGACTGGCAGCTAACTATTCCGGCTATGGCCAGCAGAAGCAGAATTCTTTTCATTGTCATTTCATTTGGTCTGAGATGGGTCTGGTGATTTCCGTTTTCTTATCACCGGTATGAAGCGTTGATTTGGGCTCTATCAGCATAATTTTACACTCTTCCCGGGAGGAAACCCGGTGATTTACACCCTGTTTTACTATATGGAAGTCGCCAGTGTTCAATTCGAAAGGAGGCTCATTCTCTTCCTCAAACAAGAGGGAGCCTTCTATTATGTAGAATAGTTCGTCTTCGTTTTCATGATTGTGCCATGGGATTTTGTCACCTTTTATCTTAGCGACCTTTATGAAGGTATCGTTCACTTCGCCGATCACTTTAGGAAAAAAGTATTCTTCCAGGTCCTGGAAGTGGTCTTTGAGAGATTTTGATTTCATAAATGATGTGCTTGATCGTTCTTTAACCTAACCATTCCCCTCACCATGTTCCCCCGGGGCCCTCCGGGCCCTGCCCCCTATTTTAAAAATAAGGAATTTTCGTATAGCCGATTTACGTGATTTCCTTGCCAAGGGTGAAAAGACCGTAAACGGGCTTGTATGGCAAATTAATATTCCCGGATTTGATGGTTTTTACTCTTTCAATCCCAGACGTACTTCCAACTGCCATCCTCTTGCCTTTTCCACACGGTATGAAAAATTCCCCTGTTGGTAATTTCCTGTCCGGAGCTGTCAACTGTAGTAAGGGTAAACCCGCCATAGGTGTACCCGAGATCTCCCGATTGCGAGACGTCAACAAAATCAGGCACCCATTGAAGGCTCCCACCCACGGGATTCGAGGTATACAAATCATAAATCGATTGCCGGCCTTTGATAAGGCTACTACCCCTTTTCAACACCGCATCTTCTGCTGCAAAATGCTGAAAGGCCTCTGCGATACCAACGGAGTCAGCCATAGCCGCGAATTCTGCCTCAGCCTGTCGAATCTCTTCTTTCCAGCTGTTTATTGGTCCTTCAGTGGGGGCCGACTGACAACCAGCCAACAACCCAATTAAAAGTAAGCTCAGAACTCTCATTGTGGTATTTCCTCCTTTCCGTCCGGGAACAAAGCAAAACGGCCCTTGTCGGCTCCATGCGTAGGTCCATTCGTATCCCAGGGCCAACCGCCAAATTGGGTTTGCTGGAATTCAGTAATAGCCTGTTGTATTTCAGACTGCGAATTCATTACAAAAGGCCCATATTGAGCCACTGGTTCATTGATTGGTTTGCCTTGCAGGTATAGGAAGTGACTTTCAGAATTACCGTTTTTTATGCTGATATCTGAAAAGTCAGTCATTTCGATACTGGAATTCACCAGTGCCTCTTTACCATCTACTTCAATCATATTCCCTGAATAGAAATAGAGTGCCCGATTAGTTCCCTCACTCACTCCGGGAACCGTCCACTGAGCCCCGGGAGCCATCTTAATAGTCCAGACGGCTACTTCATTAGCCGGGTTGGAAGCCCAGCTGTCAGGAGCTGGCGCCATCACCTTGTTATCGGCAAGATTGCCACAGACGATCTCCACCATGGTTTCATTTCCATTCTCATCAGTATGTCTGTGCTTAAGAATATTTTCGTTCCAGATCATACCAAAATAGGGTTCGACAAGTTTACTACTGGCGGGCAGGTTCAACCAGATCTGGAACAGCAAAAGGGGGTTGGGTGCATCTTGCTTCAAGAGGGGAAACATCTCGGAATGTTGAACCCCTTTCCCCGCTGTCATCCACTGGACATCTCCATTCCCAAATCTCCCGGCAGCTCCCAGGGAATCGGAATGATCAACCATCCCTTCCTTGGCAATGGTGATAGTTTCAAAGCCCCGGTGTGGATGGGTCGGAAAACCAGGCACATCTTTGCCATGGTACATATTCCACCCATCCTTTCCCTGGAAATCCTGTCCAATCATTCGACCCGTGAGTGAATCTGCAGGCCCCATTTTGCCATTGGAAGCCGGATAGTCATCCTTATGAAATGCACAAAAGAGAAAGGGGTCCCTGGTTTTCCAGGGAAACCCCAAGGGTTCAATTTTTACTGACATAATTCTTTTATAAAGTATAATCGCCCAATATTGGGCTAACAGTCAGTACCTGTTGGGTTTACTGTATGAAAATAGCGAATCCCAGTTTTACGGCAGGACCTGCATTGACGTTTTTATCATCGGGGCCGAATTTCACAGTTGAGGATTGGTAAACAATCATAGGCTCTATAGCGACAAATTCATTGAAGAAGATGGCCTTACCAACTCCTACAGACCAGTTCGTAAGCGTATTTTTAAATCCTTCAGATCCGGTATTTCCAAAAGTAATTACTGCCTCACCGAAATAGTCGGATGAATGGTAATACCTGGCAAACGGACCGAATTGAACCGTACCGGATTTGAAGTCACTGTCGGGCTGTCCTTTTGGGTACTGCCTTTGAGAAGTAAGTTGAACGGCTCCACCTACCACGATTCCATCGGCGACAAAATATCCGACGAGTGGAGAAAAACTTATATCAATATTGATATCCTCAAATGACACTGAGCCGCCTACAATTTGTTTGTTCACTGTTCTGGAGGCCGTTCCACTTCCTCCAAGAAATAAATTGCCCTGCTCGGTTTGAGCCAGTGAGATAATAGATGCAGAAAGCATAAATAGCAGTAATGATAGCTTTTTCATGTCCATATAGTTTATGATTATACAAGATGAATTTACGGATAAAACGAATTACTATCAGCTATTCAGTAAGGAAATATACAATGAGTTCCCGATCGGAACGATAGATTTCTATACTGACCGGACCCAGCGTTTTCCCATTTTCAGCAGCAAAATCTGCAGCCATTGCGCTTACCGTTTCGGGTTTTGGCATAAATGCATTGTGCTCTCCAATGGTGGTAGTAATCGTAAAAGGTGGTTCGAAAATCTCCAGCGTGTAGCCCTCCGGGATTATATCGTTGTCAACTTTCAGGAACCCGATAAACTGGTTGACAGTTTCCGCATCTTCATCTGAACCGTAATTCACCACCACCAGGCTGGAACCAAGGCTGTCGCTAAGTTCTTTGGCGCGAAAGAAGATATTTTCAAGGCGAGGTGAATCATAGGGCCCTTTAAATGGCTCCCCCAGGATTTGAAAAGATCTTTGTTCCAACCGGAATTCCAGGTTGACATTTCCCCCAAATTCACGGTAGAAATAATAGGCTGCCATGAGTACAAAAAGGGCAATTACAACGAAAAAACTCTTTTTCATCAGAAAATATAGCGTATTCCCACCCCGGCTGATATCCGAATCCATCCCGGGTAGGTAAAGGCATCGTAATAGCCTTCCACCTCAAAGAAGGAGGATAAAGGGATATCAGGACTCATAAATTCAAGGCCCAAAACTGCTGACGGACCAAGTGTAAAATAATCCAGGTCGAAGGTTTTTAATTCATTGGCTGTGTTGGGAATCTCCTGGATAAAGATGTATTCGAAATCCGACCACCGATACTGTGCACCGATCCCGAGGTACCAGTGCAACCCGTCAATCCGCTTAAACGGCGTGGAGTAGATGATCTTACCAGTGAAAATACCATCCTTGTTGGTATTATGGCCGAAGTATCGAACATCTTCCCCGACCCCAAGAGTATCCTGCCGGGCATCCTCAAAGTTCTGTTTTATGAAATTGCTGTACAGGCCTGTGGCTGTTCGTCCGTAGTCCAGATCAATGGATAATCGTTTGGACATATAGACCTTGTAGGTAATGGCAATTGGGTCTCCGAGCTTGATGCCGAGAGATTGTACGGGGTATTGCGCTCCATTATATCCGGGGCAAATCAGCTTTTTCTTACTCCGAGGTACTTTGATACTATTGTATCTTCCCTTGAAGAAAGGCCTCATCTTATGTTTGTGTTGCGCCTGTAATGATGCAATGGGCAAACATATGAGAATCAGAAGTCCAAATAATACTCCTATCCGCATATTCCAAATTTAATCGAAAATAGCAATACCCCGGAAAATATTCTGTGGAAGTTACCCAACTTCTTTGTATTGCATTTTATAAAGTTGGGAGTAAGCCCCTTCTCCTTCAAGAAGCTCGTTGTGTGTTCCTGTTTCAACGATTTGACCTTTGTCGAGAACTATAATCCTGCTGGCCTTTTGAATTGTGGACAAACGATGGGCAATGACGATCGAGGTACGCCCTGTCATCATTTTATCAATAGCATCCTGAATCATCTCCTCTGTCTCGGTATCGACCGAGGAGGTAGCTTCATCAAGTACGAGGATTTTTGGGTTGTAGACCATAGCCCTTACAAAAGAGATCAACTGCCGCTGCCCCACTGACAGGGTAGAGCCTCTTTCCATTACATTATATTCGAGTCCACCGGGGAGTTTTTTGATGAATTTATCAGCACCAACAAGGCGTGCCGCCTCCATGACCTGTTCGTCTGAGATTTCAGGATTACCAAGAGTGATATTGTTTTTTATGGAGTCAGAGAAGAGGAAAACATCCTGTAGCACCACCCCGATATGCCTTCGGAGTGATTTTAATTTTAAATCTTTTATGTCCATCCCGTCAACGGAAATGGTTCCCCTGTTGATTTCGTAAAAGCGATTGAGAAGATTAATAATAGATGATTTTCCTGCTCCGGTGGCCCCTACCAGAGCAACAGTTTCCCCTTGTTTTACTTCCAGGTTAATGTCCTTAAGGACATAATCCCTCTCGTTATATGCAAACCACACCTTATTAAAATTGACATTTCCTTGAATTTCCTTGGGGTCCAGGTCTCCTTCATCGCTGATGTGCTCATCACTGTCGAGCAGGTTAATTATTCTCTGAGTACTCACAATTCCCAGCTGTAGAGTATTAAAACGGTCAGCAATCATCCTGATAGGTCGGAAGAACATTTGGATAAACATGATAAAAGCTACCAAGGTCCCTAGTTGAATACCGGTTGCTTCGACATTGATCACACCTTTGGCTCCATACCACACCAGGAGGCCGATTCCAGCGGCGCTGATGATCTCCGCAACCGGAAAGTATATGGAATAGTAAAGTACTGACCGCATATGCGCTTTCTTATGCTCGGTGTTGATCTCCTTGAATTTGTCCATTTCTCTTTTCTCATTCCCAAAGATCTGGACAATACTCATTCCCGTGATATGCTCTTGCACATAGGAATTAAGGTTTGAAACTGCATTTCTAACCTGGTTGAATGTCACTTTGATCTTTTCCTTGAAGATGTAAGTACTTATGACCATGAATGGGAACATGGAAAGGCTGACAAGCGCCAGTTTCCAGTTCATCCAAAACATAATCCCCAGGATAAATATCAACTGGAGGACATCGCTGATCATTGCCGCCAGACCCTGGCTGAATACATCGGCAAGGGTCTCTACGTCGGAGATGGTCCGGGTGACCAAACGCCCTATGGGAGTATTATCAAAGAATTTAAGTCGCAGGTGCAATAGGTGATCATATAACTTTATCCGGATGTCCCTGATAACGTTTTGGCCAAGCCAACCTGAGAGGTATGTATGTAAATACTGGACAAGTGCTTGCGTAGCCAACAGCCCGATCAGGCCCCCGGTAATGATCATCAAGCCATGATAATCTCCAAATGCCACATGATTGTCAAGGGTGTACTGGATCAGTACGGGCTGCAAGGGTGCAAGCACACCCAGTAGGATTGTGAGAAAAATAAGCAGGTAGAATTTTGCACGGTAGGGTTGTACAAACTTCAGCAGCCGCTTTAATACGGCACTGTCAATAATATTACCTGATACATTTTCTTTTTCCACTATTTAAAATAGTTTTCCGGATAATTCACTTCTTTCAAGATCAATCCCCTCGCAGGGACAGAAATTCCGGCTTCCGTCCGCTTTCCACTTTCCAATAACATCTGCAATTCTTCTATTGTTCGTTTCCCTTCACCTACTTCCAGTAGTGTTCCCACAATCGCCCTGACCATTCCACGGAGAAAGCGGTTACCGGTGATCGTGAAGGTCAGCAAATCCCCCTTGGGTTTCCACTCCGCCTCCGAGATTGAACAAATGTAATTGTTTACCTGTGTCTTCACCTTGCTGAAACATTTAAAATCTTTCTTTCCATGAAGTAAAAGAGCCGCCTCATTCATGCCTCGTAGATCCAAGGGCTTCAGGAACAGATAGCTGGTTTCCAGGAAAAAAGGATTGCGGATCCTCATAAGGCGGTATTCGTATCTGCGTGAAATTGCATCAAATCGCGCGTGTGATTCCGGTTTGAGTTTCCAGAAGGCCCTGAAAACTATAGAATCCGGAAGATAGGAGTTGACCTTAAATAAGTCGTCTTCCGTAAATTCTCTATTGATATCACAGTGGAAAAACTGCTGTTCACAATGAACCCCTGTGTCGGTTCGTCCGCTCCCCGTTGTCTCGACTTTCTCTTGCAGGTAAGTAGACAAGTGTTCTTCAATTTCCTCCTGGACTGTATGGGCATTGGATTGCTTCTGCCAGCCATGATAGTCCGTTCCCTTGTATGCGACTTCAAAAAAATACCTCATAACCCACCCGTCAATGCTTGAATTACATGGTTTGCAAAAAGAAAATAATATACGAAATAGGCCCCAATAAGGATTCCCGAAATAATATCACTAGTGGTCTTCCAGTGCGGCCGGAATATATTAATAACTACCCTGGCAACTATGGGAACTAACAATAAGGGGAGATATGGTAACGTTTCACCCATCCAGCAAAGCAAAACGAAGAGACCTGCAAATAATAGGAATTCCCATTTTCCAAGGCTCTTATTCCGGTACCAGGTGAAAAAGATGGCTCCTGTTAATATCGTAGGAAGAAGGTTGATCTTTAAGAGTTGATCAGTACCGAATTGATTGATTCCCAGGTAATAAATCGCGAAGAGAAATACTCCCATAATTACTTCCCCCAAATACTTGTTTACGGTGAAGGCAATGAGTAGAAACGGAATGGCAACCATTACAGCTAGCAGGATGATGGGTTCTCCCTTTGAAACGAAATAAAGCAGGATGAGAAGGGCGGAAGCAATTACCAGGTTAGGATGCTTTAGCCATTTTGACCGTTTGGCAAGGGCCAGATATCTCACGGCTCCTAATAGGGGGGTTGCGATGACCATACCGCTCACAAGTGTTCCAACGATAGCACCTTGAGTGAAGTTTGGAGATTGACCCAGGGTAAAGAAGAATAAGGGTAGATAATAGAAGATCTCAAAGAGAAAGCGATAGCTCAATTTCAAGAATTTTTTTGATAATATTTCTCTAGTTGTTCCCTGTCGTTCTCCGGGAGGTGATGGCTGTTGATTAACTTGAAGAGGTCTCCGCGTGATTTGATATTGTATTTCTCGAGAATGGTGGTCTCTTTCTCTTTAGACTTCTTGTTCTTTACATTCTTACTGTTCTTACCATAAAAATATACACCGATTTGCACCAGCCCGGCAACTAAGAGTAAAATGTAAATTAATTCCATAATGGATCTCAATGGGCAAATTCAAAATTACTACTAAATATTGGATTTAGTACGATATAAAGGATTTCCTAGAAGAATGCAGGATTTTTCCTAAATTAATAGCCCACTTCCTGAAAATTGAACCTGAAAATCTACATCTGCTTTCTGTTAATGGCGGTAACTGTGAACGTTTACAGCCAGGTTACCCTAACAGTAGATAATACAAACAACAGTGGCCCAGGGTCACTGAGTGATGCGGTCAATCAATCCAATCTGAATTCGACCACCCTTAATCCTTACACCATTGAATTCGATGCCGGGCTGGTGGGTTCTACTATATTCCTGGATGGGGCGCTCATATTAACGGGTCGTTCCATCACTATTAATGGGGATGTGGATGGCGACTTTCGACCTGACATTACCATCCGGCCATTCGGAAGTTCGGCCATTTCCGGGTTTGAAGTTTCCGGATCAGATTGTACCATATCCTACCTCCATTTTGTTGAATTTGATGACCCAACCAAAGCGGCAATTGCCAATACTACCGGGTCGGGCAATTTCTATATTGGCAACTATATCGGGACTGATCCAACCGGTTCATCAGATGGCCTTGCCCCAAATTTTTACGGCATTGCCATTTTCGGGGGTAATAACAATCAAATCGGAGATGGCACACCCGAGGGAGCGAACATTATCGGGAATAATAGTTGGGGTATATATGTGCAGGGAGTTAACGGGACCATAATAGAGGGAAACCATATCGGGATAGATGTAAGCGGTTCCGTGGCTATTCCTAACACTAATGTGGGAATTGAATTGCTCAATACTATTAGTACCATCATTGGTGGGGCCTTGGCCGGAGAGGGAAATATTATTTCAGGGAATTCTGGGGATGGGATTGAGTTGACTACAGCTTCGGGGACAGTCATTGCTGGAAATTATATTGGTACCGATATATCCGGATCAGTAGCGATACCCAATCAAAGTGCCGGAATCACGACGGGGAGTAACTCACTGGGAAGCAACATCACTCAAAATGTTATCTCGGGTAACAGCCAATGGGGTATTGATTTGAGTAATTCATCATTCGACCAGATCACAGGAAATTATATTGGAACCGATGCCAGCGGAACTACAGGTTTGGGAAATAACAATTTTGGAATCTGGGTCAGGTCTAACTCAACTAATATAAATATAGGTGATGGTACTCCTGCAGGACGAAACATTATCTCGGGTAACTCGAGCAACGGAATCTTAATAAGTGGAGGAACCAATACGGTCATAGGAAATTACATTGGATTGGATGTCACTGGTTCCGTTCCGATTGGGAATACAACGGGAGGATTGGTAATAGCCGGCGGGGTAGACAATGTAATTGGGGGAGAAGGCGATAAGAGAAATGTAATTTCGGCGAATTCATATGGGATAGGAGTAACCGTACCGGATCAATTCATTTACGGGAACTACATAGGAACGGACCAGACAGGCCTGGTGGCAATTCCCAATTTAAACCAGGGAATTAGGCTAACCGTTAATGCGCGTAATGTTTCAATTGGTGATGGAACGGCTTTAAATGCCAATGTCATCAGTGGTAATATCCTGGAGGGAATACTGATTGACGGGTCGCTTGTCAACTCCAACAATATTAACTTCAATTACATTGGAACGGGTCCGGGCGGAACAGGATCTGTGGGAAATGGCGAAAATGGAATTTTTATTGAAGGAGATGCGAACACCAACAATGTTCTAAATTCTGTAATTGCCAATAATGGCACAAATGGAATTGAAGTTAACGGGATTTTCGCTGCCGGTACTGCTTTCAATATCTTTAACAGCAATTCCTATTTCAACAATACAAACAAAGCGATAAGTGTAGTTTTTGGGGCACAAAATAATATACCACCCCCGGTTATAATTGATAATCAACTGGATGGAACGGTAACCGGCACGTCAGACCCCGATGCCCTTATTGAGGTCTACTTGGACTCAGAAGATGAAGGTGAATTACTGTTGGGCAGCACTTTTGCCGATGCCAGTGGAAACTGGTCATTCGTTGTTGACCCTGCACAAGTAAGCGGTAATCTATACTATGTAACGGCAGTACAGACTAATAATGGCAATACATCTGAATTCTCAAACTCCCAATTCCTTAACACGTTATTTGCGGTAACCAACACCAATGACTCCGGTCCTAATTCTCTGCGCTGGGTAGTTGATAATGCCAATAATATTCCCGGAAAGGACAATGTGATATTTGATATTCCCGTATCTGATCCCGGCTATACCAATAATGCCGGCGAAGAATACTGGACCATCCAACCCCTAACCCAACTGCCGGATATCACTGAATCCCTCGTCCTGGATGCCACGCTTCAACCCGGAACGGGCGGTTACAAGATCCGTTTGGATGGACAGAATACTATCAGTAAGGGATTGTTTTTCCGATTTGGCAACAATGAGATTTACGGAATGTATATCACGGGCTTTGATGCAGGAAGTGCCAATGATGTGGGCATCGAACTAAATCACTTGGCCGGTGGCGGATCGATCATTGGAGCTCCGGGAAAAGGGAATGTAATTAATAACTGCCGTACAGGGTTGGAATTTATTCTTGGGGATGGAATGACCGTACAAGGTAATATCATTGGGCTGGACGAAACCGGAACCGTTGCGATGCCAAATTTTAACGGGATTAGTGGGACGAACTCAGGCAACAACCTTATAGGAGGTTACAATCTCGGGGAGGGAAATGTTATTTCGGGAAATCTGAATAGGGGTGTGTTTTTCAATACAGGTGGAAGCACCCAAATCATTGGAAATTTCATTGGTACCGATATTACCGGATTGGTAGCAATTGGAAATAATGTCGGAATTGCCAACGCCAACAATTCGAATAACATCATCAGGGACAATGTAATATCCGGCAACACTAGTGAGGGCATTACCATATGGATCACGGGGAATAACTTTATTCAAGGCAATATGATTGGGGTGGGATTTGACGGAGTGACACCCATGGGAAATAGTAAGGGTATTGAATTGTGGGGAACCTCGACCGGTGGCGATAATAACCTGATAGGAGGTGAAGCCGACGGGGAAGCGAATATTATCGCTTATAATGCCAACCAGGGAGTCGAACTGAGAGGCAGTAATATTGATTTTAACAGTGTAATCGCGAATGAAATATTTTGTAATGGCGGACTCGGGATCGACCTTGCCCTGGGCACTCCAAACGAAGGAAATGATGCCAAATCAGCCCCTGAAATCACAACAGTGACAGCCACCACAGTATCCGGCACGGGAGTCGACGGTGATATCATACATGTATATCGCGATATTACAGGGTGTATCCCCGTGCAAGGCAGTGAGTATCTTGGAACTACCGTTGTAGCAGGTGGAATATGGTCACTTGGAGGCTTGAGCCTTACAGGAACTGAGATAATTAACGCCACAGCGACGGATTCGAATGGCAGTACCTCCCAATTCGCGGTAGACTATCCTGAAATCGATGTTTATGTAGGAGCAGATAATACCGGGATTCCCGTAGTCGACGATCAAGTTCCATCGGTAAACCTGGGATCGGAGAATATTGGTACCGACCTCGATGTGGTCTTTACTGTTGATAATCCAAGTTGGGTGCCTTTGACGCTCAATTCAGTTACAGTGGCTGATATAGAGTTTTCAATTGTAAGTGCACCTCTTACCGTCGACCCAAAAAGCTTTGAGAATTTTACCATAAGGCTGGACGGCTCCAATTATGGAATATTCGCTACCTCAGTGAACATTGATAATGCAGATCCCGACGAAAGTTCATTTGATTACCCGGTGGATGGAGAAATCATCATGGATTTCGTAGTGAGAAATACCAATGATGTGGGTGTGGGTTCACTCAGGTTTACAATTGACGCGGCCAACGCGATCTCTGGAACAGATAATATTACTTTTGACATACCCATCTCTGACCCCAATTATGACGCTGGAAACGAAAGATGGACTATTTCACCTGCGACAGACTTGCCGGCTTTGACAGAAACTGCAACGATCCAGGGAAATACTCAACCAGGGACGGCCAGTTACAGGGTAATAATTGATGGTAGTGGAAACGCCTCCTTGAGCCGTGGGCTTGAATTGACTGCCGATATGATTCAATTGGACGGCCTGTATATCACCGGCTTTAATGGAGATCCTGATGCAGCAGGATTCTTGGTATCATCTGGGATTGGGTCCACGGTAGAGTACAACCTTATTAACGATAATACGAATGGTATTTTTCTAACAGGGGGAACTGACCATATGATATTTGGAAATCGTATCGGAACAGATCCTGGGGGCATTATTGCTGCTCCCAATACTTATGGAGTAAGAGCTCTTGGGGCTGTGGATGATATGCAGATTGGAGGTGAGACCGTCGGAAATATCATTTCGGGAAATTTTGAAGCGGGGATCTGGCTTGAAGTATCCTCTTCGAATGTAGTAGTGGAAAACCAGATCGGTGTCGATCGGTTCGGAAATACCGCCCTGCCCAATACTTATGGCATAGTGTTAGTCAACTCAGATGACAACCTGATCCAACTAAATGTCCTTTCGGGTAATCTCGGTAGTGGGATAAGTTTACAGACGGCCAGTAACAACGAGATTATTGAAAACAAAATAGGTATAGGGGCGGATGGCATTACTCCTTTGGGAAATGAAACCGGTATTTCCGGTGGTGATTCGGGCAACAATGATTTCAATAAGATCGGACGTCTCGGGGCTTTCCCCAAACCCAATACGATTGCTTATAATACCATGCAGGGAATACTGCTGGATGATGCCAATTATGACTTCAATGAAATCCTTGGGAACAGTATCTTTTGTAATGGCATGAAAGGGATTGACTTGCAGGGTCTGGGGAATGATAATATTGAACCACCCGAAGTGTTAAGTTTTGATGGAAATGAATTGATAGGTACCGCTTTTATCGGTCATGTTGTAAGGGTTTACACGGACGATACCGGTTGCGGTCCTCTTCAGGGAAAGACATTGATTGCCACTACGACAGCAGCAGACGCTCCCTGGAGCGTGAGTGGTATAAGTCTCGCGCCAGGTGAATACCTGAACCTTACCGCGACTGATCCTAATGGAAATACGTCGGAGTTTGCCTTCGACTTTGGGGAAATTGGGGTATTTGAAGGTCCGGATAATACCGGTACGGCAATTTTAGATGCCCAGGCTGCTGTAGTAGATATGGGGACTTCCTTCGTTGGAAACGACTTGCTATTTGAAGTAACTTTAGAGAATACCTCGGGAGCTCCACTCTTTATCTCAGACGTTCAGGCCGATATCCCGGAAATCAGCTTCATAAATGTTCCTCCTGTTGTTGAGCCCTTTACTTCCAATACCATAACCATCCAACTTTCTGGTACGGTGGTATCGGTTTATAATTCTACCATTACAATTACCAGTACAGATGAGGATGAATCCCTGTTTACTTTTGACGTCACAGGAACCATATCGGTCCCTGAACCGGAGATCACTGTATTTGAGGGTCCGGATAATACAGGTACTGAAATATTATCTGGGCAGGCAGGAGCTGTGGACCTGGGATCATGGTTCTACAGCACTTCATCATCTATTGACATCACTATTGAAAATACAGGTGTAGCAGACCTAACAATATCAGGGATCTCATCAAGTGATATAGTTTTTACGGTGAACAATATTCCAGGGACAATTGCCCCCGGCGGTTCGGCAACCTTCCAGGTGGAAAATGATGGATTGTCTTCAGGGGTATTTTCTGCTGATATCACTATCCAAAGCGACGATTCTGATGAACCAGCTTTTGTCTTCCCGGTAACTGTAAGTGTTTCATCCGCTGCGATCCTCCGTGTTTTTGAAGGCGATGACATTGGCGGTGCACAAATTATGTCTGGCCAGGGAACCCCTTACGACATTGGGGGCATCCCTACGCCAACTAACCTTACGGGAAATGTGACGCTTCAGAATGCAGGTGACCTGGATTTGAATATTTCTTCCATCACATCATCGAGTCCTGAGTTTTCGATTTCAAATAATCCGGGTTTTATTCCCCCAAGTACGGGCGGAGTTGCTACAATTGATATTGTGCTGGATGGAACAACGCCGGGTGTGTATACAACGGACATTACCATTATAAGTGATGATCCAACCCAGGGTACGTTCGTTTTTCCTGTAACAGGCACCATTCAGGCACCTTCCATACTGGTTTTTGAAGGGTCTAACAGTTCCGGTTTATCCATAAATCCCGGTTCCAATATCAATCTCGGAACAACGGATATTGACGTTAACCTTGTGAGCCAATTTACTATTCTTAATGAGGGGGATGCACAGCTCCAGGTCTCCGATATTACTATTGATAATTCCAGCTTTACATCGTCGGTGATCTCCACGACGATTGATCCAGGAGCAGAAGAAGTATTTTCTTTGAACCTGGATGCAACTGTAGCGGGACTATTTACCGGTACTGTTACCATTAATTCCAATGATCCCGATCTCCAGAGTTACCAGTTTGATATTGCAGGAGAAGTTTTGGCCCCTGTCGTAACAGTCAGGGAAAATAGCCAGTCGGGGGGGATTATTGACGAGAATACACCAATCGACGTTGGAACTACTCCACCTTCAACCCTTTTGCAAAAAGTGTTTTTTATTGAAAACGTCGGAACCCAGGTACTAAATATCATTTCGATCGAAATTGACAATCCACTTTTCACGGTGGAGAATGTGCCTACAAGTATAAACTCTTTGGAGTTCGGTAATTTTATCGTAGTATTTTCAGCAGATGTCCTGGGTCCGCAACAGGGAACTGTTACCATTACTACCGATGCCGGGACATTCACATTCTTCGTTACAGCGAACGTAGTTGATGTGATCATTTATAATGTACTCTCTCCTAACGGGGACGGAATTCATGATTTCTTAAAAATCGAGAACATCGAATTTTTCTCTTCCAATACGGTCTATATCTATACACGTTGGGGGGATACTATTTACAAAACTGACGGGTATGACAACAACAGCAACGTCTTTTCGGGTGTGGGTAACCAGGGTTCAGTGGATGAAGTAGCAGAAGGCACATATTATTATGTTGTGGTCTATGAATACGAAAATTCAAGCGGTGAAACAGTACAGAATACCTTGACAGGTTTCTTCCTTATAAAGAGATAACCATGAAAAAACTGGCAGTTATATATCTTTATTTACTTCCACTCATAACATTTGGACAACTGGAAGTACCTACTTCCCAATATCTTTTCAACCAATCCTTTTTCAACCCGGCTTACAGTGGCATTCACGAAATCACTTCAATCAATGTGGATTCCCGATTTCAATGGATGGGAATAGATGGTGCTCCCGTAACACACATGCTAAATGTACATACGGAATTTGCCGGCAATATGGGAACCGGCCTGCTGATTATCAGTGATAATTTTGGAATCAATAACAACCTTGAGGCACTGGCAAGTTACGCTTACAGGATCGAAACTAGTAATGCTACTATCTCACTGGGCCTTCAAGGAGGAATAGTCAGTTTCCGATACGATTACGCTAAGCTCGATACAGAATTCAGTGATCCGACTTTCGTTGAATCCGGGGAATCATTTACTAAACCCAATGTGGGCGCAGGCATATTCGTACAATCCGATAATTATTATTTTGGATTTTCGGTACCCAAGTTCCTCAATGTTGTAATCGATAATGGAACTGTCACCAGTACCCGGTACAGGAGGCATTATTATATCTCGGGAGGATACCTTTTCGACAATTTATTCGCCTTTAAATTCAAACCATCATTTCTGTTTAGAACAGTTGATGGTGGTTACAGGGCACTTGATATTAATCTTTCAGCACTGATAAATGAGAGAATTTGGGCGGGTGCTTCCTTCAGGAATTTTACCGATGCGATCAGTTTACACAGTATTTTGGAGGTCAATGAATCGATGAGGGCCGGAATGTCCTTTGAGATCTCTTCCAGGAGTTTTACGGGTGCAAATTACGGGACTCTTGAGATCATGATCGCCTACGACCTCGGATCGGTCGGAAATCGATATTGGTAACTAGTCTTCCTTTACCGTGAACTCGACACGCCTGTTTAATTCACGGCCTTCCAATTCATCGTCATTAGAAGCCAGGGGCCTTTCTTCTCCGTAACCCACCGAAGTCACCCGATTGGCATCTACCCCATTTTCTATAAGATAAGCTCGTACAGCGTCGGCCCTTTTCTGCGAAAGATTTTTATTATAACCAGCATCACCCACATTATCCGTATGTCCGCCAATCTCCACCTTCACGTCTGGGTTATCGTTCATCATTTTGAGAAGCTTGTTTAATTCGTCCATAGATTCCGAAAGAAATACGGCCTTATCAAATTCGAAGTAGATATTTCTAAGGACCCTGGTCACATTCACTGCGATCTTCTGCATACTGATATTGCGCTCGTAAGCATAGTCCTCTTCTTTCATGCCTGGTATACGGAGTGCCCTGGTTTCAAAAATATACCCCTCAAAGTCTGCCGATAACACATAATTTTCAGCCTGTTCATTTTCTAAATTCGTTGTATATACCCCCACCCCTTCTTTTACCAATACGACATCCGACTTGTCGTCTGCTTTTTTCAAGGTGACGTTGGCATCGAGGGGATCTCCCGACTTGCCATCGATAATGGTAACTACCACTTTTACCGGGAGCAGGTCTTTGGGTTCTTCCACGGGCTCCTCAACCGGTTCTTCTACATCTTCCGATGGTGGGCTCAGCTTATAAATATCGAGGAATCCGTATCCATCCTCCCTGATAGAGGAGAAGAAGATATCATCACTCGCGGTGGCAGTGATGTAGAAGATATCATTATCAGCGGTATTTATTGGGTAGCCGACATTCTCCGGTTTAGACCACTGATTACTGGCTGAATCATACACAGTCCTGAAAATATCGTATCCACCCATTGTGTTGTGACCTTCACTGCTGTAATACAGTGTTTTGCCATCGTGGTCGAGGTAGGGTCCGTCTTCGAGGTATCTCGTATTGATTATTCCACCCATGTTAGTAGGTGCACTCCATTGACCCCCGGCATCAAGTGTAGTATAGTAAAGATCAAAATCTCCGTATCCCCCAAAACGATTACTGGCGAAAATCATTAGATTACCATCATCAGAAAGGGTCAGAGAGTTTTCGGTGAATTCTGGCGTATTAATGTTATTTCCCAGAGGCTCAGGGTCATACCAAAGACCATCTTCTTCATTTTGCTGGGAGACATAAATATCCCCATTGCCTACCTCCTTATAGATATACAGTTGTTTGCCATCATGAGACATGGCGAGGTTGGAGTCGTGGAATGGCGTGTTAATGTTGTCACCAATATTAATAGCTTCGTCCCATTCGCCATCTTCCAGGTAGGCATAATAGATATCTTCGAAAGGCATATTGTCATCGTCAACATCTTCATTCAAATTATCCTCCCGGCGCCTCGAAGTAAAAATAATCAGGGATTCATCATCGTTAAATACCGGGGCAAAGTCATCAAACTCAGAATTGATTGAAGGACCAAGGTTTGTTATGGTAAGATTAACTGGATTTTTGATCAGATCCTTTCCGTTATTGCACTCTTCAATGCGCCGTTCTACATCCCTCATGGGGATGTACCCTTCACCCTGGTAGTCGGGTTGCGCTTCCAACCTTTGCTTGTAAAGATCATAATGTTCTATAGCTTTATCGAATTCGTGTTGGTAATGATAGGCATGCCCTATGAGGTAATCGATTTCAAAACGATAATTTGGATCGAGGGCTTTCACTTGTTCGAAAAACGGCGCAGCCATGCCCCGTTGTGATGTTATTATCCTGTATCGGCCAGCCAGGTAATTGGCCCTGATATTGGTTGGATCAAGCTTTGCAGCCTGTTCGTAGTTGTCACGCGCTTCAATTTCAGCCCTGGTATTTTTCATGATCTCATCAGCCATCTCCATGAACTGCTGAGCGAGTTGTTTGTCCTCCTGTGACTGTGAATACAGCGGTATTGCACTTAAAAGCAATAGGAGAATAACCGGTATGACCTTAACTAATCGGTTCATGGCGTGTCAAAAAATGTAAGAGTTTGAAAATATCTTAGCTGCATTCTTTCAAAATATGAATCGTACCTAAAAAAATCCCTCAATAAAAATAAAGTATAGAGGTACAGACCGCAAACCAATGGTAATATAAGCAAAATTGAGAATATCGTCCTTTTAGATGTTATTTTTGGAATCATGAGCAAGAAGGAGTGGATTACCACATCAGAATTTGTTAAAAGCAGTTCCCATTGGAAAGATTGCCCGGATGGAGATTTTCCTGAAATTGCATTTATCGGCAGGTCCAATGTGGGTAAATCCTCCCTGATTAATATGTTGACTAAAAGAAAAAACCTTGCCAAAATCAGTGGAAAGCCAGGAAAGACCCGCCTCATCAACCATTTTCTGATCAATAAGCAATGGTATTTAGTGGATTTACCAGGTTATGGATGGGCCAAAGTGAGTAAGACTGAAAAAGCCGGTTGGGAAAAGATGATCTCACAATACCTTTTACAGCGTAAAAACCTTTCAATTGTGATGGTGCTGGTAGATTCACGCCTTGAGCCACAGCAATCGGACCTCGATATGATCAATTTTCTTGGAGAAAATGGAATTCCCCTGGGAATAATTTTCACAAAGAGTGATAAGAAGGGAAAGACACGCGTTGCAGCCAATGTAGCCGGTTTCAAGAAAGTAATGAAGAACACCTGGGCAGATTTACCACCTCTATTTGTTACCTCAGCATCTGACAAGTCAGGAAGAGAAGATGTTCTTGAGTATATCAGTGCAAGCTGTTTATAGGAATCCAAGAATACCGTATTATTGTGACATGGAATTGAAGGACATCGTTTCTGTTTCTGGCAAGCCGGGATTGTTCAGGATACTCAAACCCACCAGGAATGGTATGATCCTGGAATCGCTGGATGAAAAGAAAAAAAAGTTAGTTGCCACTGCCAATTACAGGGTCTCAGCGTTAAATGAAATATCTATCTATACATTAGATGATGCGGGCTCTAAACCGCTGGAAGAAATCCTGAAAAAGATTCATGACGAGTTTGGCGATGATCCCGGGTTGGACAGTTCTTCATCTCCCGGGGAATTCAGCAGTTTTTTACAGCACATACTTCCCGAATACGATACCGAGAGAGTGTACCCAAGCGATATCAAGAGGCTGGTATCATGGTACCGGGTTCTCCTGAAGATGGCCCCTGATTTACTTAAAGGAAATTCAGATGGCGGAGGAGAGGAAGAATGACCTGGAGCTATGCAACTCCCTTGTAGTAAAAGATTTCAAGCTGGATGAAGGCCAATATCCTGCTCCACACGATTATGAGGAGTTGAGGGATCGGGTTTCCCGCATGGTCTCGGTCCTACTCGATGAGGATTTTGAGAAATTGCTTTTGATACTCTATAGAATTGATGTCTCAGAGGTGGAGGTCAAAAAGACCCTGGCAATGGGTAATCCTGGTGAAATCGCTTCAAATCTTGCTGATCTGATCCTTGATAGAGAGATGAAGAAAGTCGAAACGAGAAAGAAATATCCTCAATAACCATACTTTTCCTTCCACAAAGCCCGCAGTCGGTCCCTGAGTTCTTTTTCCCTGGGATTATCCCCTGGATTATAAAATTTAGTATCGCGGATTTCCTCCGGGAGAAATTCAATAGGGGCAAAGTTGTTGGGATAGTCGTGGGCGTACTTATACCCTTGTCCGTACCCTTCATCCTTCATGAATTGGGTTGGAGAGTTCCTCAGCGCAAGGGGTATGGGTAAGTCCCCGGTTTTTTGCACCGATGAGCGTGCTTTCGAAATAGCTTTATAACTGGCATTGCTCTTTGGGGAACATGCAAGATATGTGGCACATTGAGAAAGGATAATTTGTGCTTCTGGATAACCAATGACGTTTACGGCCTGGAAGCAATTATTTGCAAGGACCAGGGCTGTAGGATTCGCGTTTCCAATGTCCTCAGAGGCGAGAATGAGCATACGTCTTGCGATAAATTTCACATCCTCTCCACCTTCGATCATTCTCGCCAGGTAATAAACTGCTGCATTTGGGTCACTACCCCTCATTGATTTGATAAAGGCTGAAATTATATCGTAGTGTTGTTCACCTTTTTTGTCATACAAAGCCACTTTGCGCTGAACTACATCGATGACGGTCTTATTATCGATCAGAATATCATCTCCCTCAGTCGCTTGTACAATTAACTCCAGGATGTTGAGAAGCTTTCTGGCATCTCCACCAGACAGATTGAAAAGTGCCTCTGACTCTTTTATTTCCAGATTCTTTTTTCCCAATTCGGGATCGTCCTTGAATGCCCGTGTGGCCAGTTCCATTAATTGGTCCTTGTTAAGGGGCTTGAGGCTATATACCTGGCAGCGGGATAAAAGAGCTGAGTTGACTTCGAAAGAGGGGTTTTCTGTAGTAGCACCTATCAGGGTGACGGTTCCCTTTTCCACCGCCCCAAGCAGGGCATCCTGTTGCGCTTTGTTAAACCGGTGAATCTCATCGATAAACAGGATAGCATTCTGTTGCCTTCTGGCCTTGTCAATAACCTCCCTGACTTCCTTCACACCACTGCTGATGGCCGACAAGGTATAAAAGGGTGCCTTTGCCTGGTTGGCTATGATGTTGGCAATTGTCGTTTTTCCAACCCCGGGAGGACCCCAAAGTATCATGCTTGGAATAGTTCCCATTCTCAGCGTCCTGCTGAGTACACCTTTTTCGCCCACGAGATGCTCCTGGCCCAGTAATTCTTCAAGTTGACTGGGTCGGATTCTCTCAGCGAGGGGTTGTTGGGAAAACATGGTCTGAATTTACGATTTAGATACAACTTTCTTATAGCTGAGAAGGCATTCCCGGTCTTTCAATTCCCCCAGGCGGTTAAAAAAAATGGATTCACGCGAAATGGGTACATCGAATTCCACCCGGCAGATCTCACGGAAGGATTCACTTACGGGTTTAATTCCAAAGTCGTGAGCCAGTTTCGCAATGTGCGTGGTGTTTTCGTAGCTATAACTGACCTTAAATCGGTGCGTAAGTGTATTTTTTCTTTTCCCGGCAGCATCTAATGCTTCTGATGCAGCAGTCTTGTAGGCATTGATCAGTCCTCCAACTCCAAGCTTGGTACCACCGAAATACCTGACCACTACCACTAGTGTATTAGTCAATTCCCTCGATTTTATTTGCCCCAAAATAGGGTCTCCGGCTGAATGGGAGGGCTCCCCGTTATCATTAGCTTTGGAAGAACCAGCCGCCGGTCCCAGAACCCATGCAAAACAGTGGTGGCGTGCATCGTGATATTCTGTGCGAATCTCAGTGAGATTTTCTTCCACCTGCCTTTCATCGATTACGGGAAGTGCGATTCCAATGAACTTGCTGCCCCTGTCTTTGAACTGACCTTTACCGCGCTTGCTCACTGAAAAAAAATGATCCGATAATCCCATCTGCATGCAACCTATGCTGCTGTTAATCGGTCTTATAATAATGAAACCCTTACAAAGCTCATGAAAAACCTTAAAACAATTCTACTAATAGCCACCCTTTCATTCTCCCAGATTTTGTTTGCACAAAAGGAGACGCGTGATGTTGGATCATTTGATGAGATATCATTGGGTGTGGCTGCAGACCTTTATCTGACCATTGGATCCAAACAATCTGTAGTGATCGAGGGCGATGAAGATGATATTGAAGAGATAGTAACAGAAGTCAGGGATGGCAGGTTGCGAATTAAATCAAGGAAATCCTGGTCCTGGAACTGGGGTGGAAACGATGTTGAAATATATATAACAGTGCCAAAGATAAATGCCTTGTCTGTTTCAGGTTCGGGGGATATTCATGGAGAGTCGGTAATTGAAACCGATGACCTCGAATTGGGAGTCTCAGGCTCGGGAAATATCGAAGTAGAAATAGATTCTGAAGAAGTTAAAATGACCATTTCCGGAAGTGGTAGTGCTCAGTTGGGTGGTACCACGTCAGACTTTTCTGTCAGAATCAGTGGTTCCGGTTCAATCAATGCCTATGATTTGAAGGCAGAAAATGTTGCGGTTCGTATCTCAGGCTCCGGATCGGCAAGGGTCAACGCTTCGGATGAACTGGAGGCTACCATATCCGGAAGTGGTAATGTCTACTATGAGGGAAGTCCTGACAAGGTCAATTCAAACACTTCAGGTAGTGGACGGGTCAAGAAGAAGGGCTGACGCGGGAACTTCTGCGGAAGGCCAGGTAAAGTAATCCCAGAAAACAGGTTATTCCCCCTGACAGGAATGTCCAGGTGAAATTGGCGGAAATATTAGAGTAGATTTCAGCGGAAATAATGGCTCCCAGGAATATTCCCGCCTCCAGACCCATGTAGACTGTGGCTATGGATTTCGCCTTATTCCTGCTATCTCCAAGGTCGACCGTCCAGGCAAATAATGTGGGAGTGGTCATGCCCGATCCCAACCCGAATAGGATAGAACTGATATAAAACCATGTCATATCGGTGGTATAGGCCATCGAAACCATTCCCCCACCTAATAATAAGAGGGCTATGACCAATACCGGTACGCGGCCGTAGACATCTGAAGCTTTTCCTCCAAGGATTCGGGAAACAATGGATCCCACAGTAAATACGGTAAAGAATAGCCCCTTATTCGCGATACCGAGATGGGTACTGAAATCGGGGATGATAGTCAGCATCAAGCCAAAACAAAAAGAAGATAGGGTCATTACTAGTGTAGCAGGCAGGACTGCAGGATCGAATAGTGACTCTTTCCAAACGGCGAGGTGTTTCAACTTAAAAGGTTCTTTTTTATCCAGTGTCTCGTTCAGCCTGAACAGAATCAATACGCTGAAAAGAGCTATGCCAGAACTCAGATAGAACATCGCATCGGTGCCGAACTGGTTGGCGACAACACTACCGATAGATGGCCCACTGGCAAATCCAAGATTACCGGCTACGCCCATATATCCAAGTGCCTCACCTCTTTTGTTAATCGGGACAACATCTGCGACATAAGCCGTGGTTCCGGTAGGTTGAAAACCGGTGGAGAACCCATGAAAAAATCTCAGGATAAGGAATCCCACCACGGTGCCCAACAGGGGATAGAGGAGACCCATTATGACACAAACAAATGATCCAATAAAGATCACCGGTATTCGTCCCGCGGTATCAGCCAACTTCCCTGAAAATGGCCTGGAAATTAATGCAGCAATAGTAAACAACCCGATGATCAACCCCTTGTAATCCTGTCCGCCGAGCGAGGTAAGGTAGTCGGGCAACTCGGGAATGATCATGTTGAAACTGGCAAAAAACAGGTAGCTGCTCAGGCATACCAACCAGAATTGAATGTTATATGTTCTTATACGGGGTTCGGACATTGAGTGTGCAAAGAAACTAAACCCGGATCAATGTGAGATAGTTTGTATCCATTTAAACATTTTCTTGTATTTCCGTTTAAATTTGAAATTTCCATTAGAGTATGATCCGCAATCCACAATCACTCAAGAATCTTATCGACAGCAAACTGGAGGAACAATCCTATGGCGATTCACCAGTAGAACTTTATGAACCGATCCGATATATAATGGACCTGGGCGGAAAACGCTTGCGCCCACTGCTCACACTTTTGTCATATCAACTTTATGAAGAGGATGCTGCTGAAGTATTGGAAGAGGCACTGTCAATAGAATTATTTCACAACTTCACACTGGTCCATGATGATATCATGGATAATGCCCCCTTGCGCAGGGGCCAACAAACCGTCCATGAGAAGTGGAATGACAACGTGGCTATTCTCTCCGGGGATGTGATGCTGGTAAGAGCATATGACTTCCTGCTTCATAACCGACCTGATAATGCTGTGGAAATCGTAAAAAGATTCAATCAGACTGCCGCAGAGGTGTGCGAAGGCCAGCAGTTTGACATGAACTTTGAGACCAGGAAGGATGTGACCGAGGAAGAGTATCTTGAAATGATACGGCTCAAAACTGCTGTTCTTTTGGGCCTGGCACTGGAACTGGGTGCCATGTTGGCCAATGCCGGCGAGGAAGATATTGACCACCTTAGAAAAATGGGTGAATGTGCAGGACTCGGCTTCCAGCTCAAAGACGATCTGCTGGATGTTTTTGCCGATGACGAAAAGTTTGGAAAACAAGTAGGGGGTGATATCATTGCGAGGAAAAAAACTTTTCTGACGATCAGGGCCCTTCAACTGGCCAAGGGAAAAGACAAAAAAGAACTTGAATCACTCTACTCGGAGGATTCAAAAATAAACCCTGAAGAGAGGGTCAAAAGGGTCACGGAACTTTATCAGAAGTATGGGATAAGGGAACTAACTGAAGAGAAGATGAACGACTACTTTGACCAGGCCTTTTTTCACCTGAAGAAAGTGAACACTCCCCTTAACCGAAAAGCGATTCTGCGGGGATTTACGGAAGCTCTGATCGACCGGGAAAGCTGATTATCACTCCTTGTCAGATGTTAATGACCTGTTAAATCCGGGAAGGTTATATCTTTTTCTTACTAATTTTAATCAGTGAAGCGCAGTACTTTTCGGGTAGTGATCATATTGGCAGCGATTGCCATTGTTGGGATTGGTATTATCCAAATCTACTGGTTCAGACAGGCTTTCAATGCAGAAAAAGACCAGTTCAACCGTGATGTTACTTCCGCACTGCACCAGGTAGCCAATCGTTTTTTTGAACTTAACCAGGCGGCCATTCCGTCCAGCAATCCCATAAAACAAATCTCAGCTAATTACTATGCTGTCATGATCAATAATGAAATTGATGCCAACCTGCTTGAGTATTTATTACGTGAAGAATTTGAGAAACGTGATGTATTGGTGGATTTTGAATATGGAATCTATGACTGCACAGATGATAAAATGGTATATGGCAACTATGTCACATTCAACAATGAAGAGAGTTTACCTTCAGGCGAGTTGCCAAAATGGAAAAATCAACCCTATTATTTCGGGGTCAACTTCCCCAACAGGGAGCGGGCCCTTCTGAACAAAATGGATGTCTGGATATTTTCTTCGGCGATCCTCCTGGTAGTCATTGCCTTCTTTGTCTATTCAATGATCGTAATACTACGACAAAAGAGGCTTTCTGAAGTGCAGAAAGATTTTATCAATACCATGACCCATGAGTTCAAGACCCCTATTTCCACAATAGCTGTATCCGCTGATGTGCTTAAGGACCCGGGGATTGTGTACCAGCCGGAACGTCTATTGAGCTACGCCACCATCATAGACAATGAGAATAATCGTTTAAAGAACCAGGTCGAGCGTGTTCTCCAATTGGCCACGATGGATGAGACGAGGATCCACTTGAAAAAAGAGGATATCGCCTTATGTCCGCTGGTGAAAGAGGTGGTCAGTGGTATTGTCAACGGTACTGAAAAAAAGGTAAATATTGATATTAATTGTGATGAGAACATAGCAATACGAGCTGACCGATTGCATATTTCCAACCTGTTTTACAACCTGCTGGATAATGCTGTAAAATACTCCGGTAATGAACCCGAGGTGTCAGTATTACTTGGAAACGAACCCAATGGGGTAAGAATTGAAGTGATGGATCGGGGTATTGGAATCCCCCAAAATGAGATCAAGAAGGTATTTCAGAAGTTTTACCGCGTGCCGACGGGTAACATCCACAACACCAGGGGTTTTGGTCTTGGATTGAGCTATGTGGAATTAATCGTGGAAGCCCATGGAGGTGTTCTGAATATCGAGAGTGAAGAGGGTAAAGGCACCAAAATAATCATTAAACTCCCTTCCCGTGAATAGGATACTTTTGGTGGAAGATGACAAGTCATTGGGATTCGTGATAAAGGATAATCTCGAGGCAAACGACTTTCAGGTTGAACTGGTAACTGATGGGGCGAAGGGACATCAGGAGGGAGTTTCGGGAAATTATGACCTGATTATCCTGGATGTAATGCTTCCTGAAAGAGATGGTTTTGACGTTGCAGAATCAATTCGACGAACAGACCGTTCGACACCTATACTTTTTCTCTCAGCTAAATCGATGGTGGAGGACAGGATTGAAGGTCTTAAAAAAGGAGGTGATGATTACCTCACCAAGCCTTTCAGCATGGAGGAGCTAATACTTAAGATCAATGTTTTCCTGAAGAGAAGCTCACCTTCACCTAAAAAGGACAGTTACGAAATAGGAAAGTATCTTTTTAAACCTTCGGATCTTTGCCTTGAACTGAATGGTGAAGTCAACAAGCTTACTGCCAAGGAATCCCAATTACTGGAAATGCTCTGCAGTAGCCGTGATACTGTGCTGAAGAGGGAAGAGATATTAAGAGCTGTGTGGGGATCCGATGACTATTTCCTGGGAAGGAGCATGGATGTCTTTATAAGTAAGTTGAGAAAATATCTAAAAGATGACCCAACAATAACCATTTCGAATTATCACGGAGTCGGGTTTAAACTTGAGGTGCAGGATCACTGACGATCTCCTCCTTGATTTTGAACCTGTTTTGAAGTTAATTCAACCGTGCAATCCAGTGAACTTCATAAACTCTTCAGGGAATCCAGCGGCGTATCTACTGATTCAAGGAGTATAAAGGACGGAAATGTATTTTTTGCCCTGAAAGGCCCGACCTTCAACGGCAATAAATTCGCATTGCAGGCGCTGGAAATGGGTGCATCCTATTCCGTTGTAGATGAACCTATCCCTTCTAAAGATGACAGGCTGATACATGTGAGCAATTCACTGGAGGCACTACAGGACCTTTCCCTCTACCATCGACGCCAATTTAAGGGTCCGGTAATTGGCTTGACCGGGTCCAATGGGAAAACCACAACCAAGGAGTTGATATATGAAGTGCTCAGCTCGAAATTCAATACCATTGCGACGGTTGGAAATCTGAACAATCATATAGGCGTACCACTTTCTCTTCTGCGTATTGCCGATGACACGGAATTTGCAATAATTGAAATGGGTGCAAATCACGTTGGTGAAATTGCCAATCTCTGCCGAATGGCCGAACCCTCGCACGGATTGATCACCAACATCGGCAAAGCACATATCGGTACTTTCGGGGGATTCGAGAATATCATTCGCGGTAAAAGCGAATTATTTGATTTCCTGATAAAGACCGGTGGCACTATTTGGCTGAACATGTCAGATCCCGTATTGAGAAACATGAAAAAAAGGATCCCGGTGCCCAGGTTATATCCGGAAGGAGGAAACGGGAATACGCGGTTAATCTCAGCGGACCCCTACATAGTTTTTTCTGATGATTCAGGGGACAATGTTGAAACACTCCTTATAGGTCAGTATAACTTTATTAATATTGCGGCGGCAAAAGCGGTGGGCAGGGAATTTGGCATATCCGACCAGGAGGCCAATAGGTCGATCGCAAATTATCGATCAGAGAATATGCGCTCTGAGATCATTGAAAAGATGGGTAAAACTATTGTCATGGATGCCTATAATGCCAATCCTACCTCAATGTCAGCAGCAATTGACAGTTTTGAAAAGTTGAAAGGTGATAGGAAACTGATGATCCTGGGAGATATGTATGAGCTGGGGGACGACGAAGAAGCAGAGCATCGCGAATTGGGGCGGCTGGCCGGAAAGTCAGGGATTGAATCCTGGTTTGTAGGGGGGCTGACGAGGGTATCAGCTGAGGAGTCGAAGGACCATAAATGGTTTAAGGATAAGGAAGAATTAAAATTATACTTCCTCGCAAAAGGAGGTGATTTTGACACCATCTTGTTAAAGGGATCGAGGGGGATTAAATTGGAGCAGGTTTTGGATTGGATCAAATAGCGGTTACATTTTCCTTCACATTATAATTATTTAATAAACTGGACTTGTTTTTGCTCCGATAATATCTTTATTAGTTAATTCCATGAAACGTGTCTTCTTCATCATATTGATATTATCCTGCTCCAACGTCTGTATGGGTCAGGAATGGGCTGAACTTTTCCAACAATCACAACAGCACCTGGTAGACGAGGAGTATTCACTCGCCATGGAAAAGGCGAACGCCTGTCTTGAAAATTACATGGTAAACGATGGCTCGGCAAATGGAAATTATGCCGCCATCCTGAGGTCATTAGTCAACCTTCATTTCATTTTCGAGGACTATAATAAATCCATCGAGTACGGTGAAAAGGAGTTGCAGGTCAGGAAGTCAGTTTCTGAAGTAGGTGATGAGACCTACGCGACTACGCTGTTTAACCTGGGATCGGCGTACCAGATGACGGATCAATATGAAAAAGCCATTGAAAGTTTTAGCGAGTCCTATGAAGTCTATGCTGATTTACTAGAGCAGAATGACTATGAGCTTCTGAGAGTCCAGTGGAAACTTGCCTCATCATATTATTATTCGGGCGATGATGAGCGCGCCGGCGAATTATTTGCAAATGCCTTTGACAGGTTGGAGACAGATGAGGTCGATAATGACTACCTGTTAGCGAGCTTTGATTATGCTAATCTGTTGAGCGCCCGTGGAGATTATGAGGCAGCCGAACCCCTTGCAACACAACTCGTGGACATCTATAAAGCCAATGATCTCACGGGTGAGGAAATTTACGCCCAGTCATTAAAGATTTCTGCGACTGCAGCACTGCAGGGTTCAAAACAAGGTGCAGAAGATCTTTTTGATTCAGCGGTGGAATCTTTGAAAGAAGTTTATTCCGAAAGTCCAGCCACCTTGAGCAGTCAGCTGAACCAGTGGGCTGTAAGCCTGAGAGATATAGGCTTAAATGACTATTCGGATTCTCTTCTCGAAGGAGTTTCCGCTGAGGGTGGTTCAGATGCAATGTCGCTGAATAATCTGGCTGTGTTGGCCTTTAACGAGGGGAGGTATGCTGATGCGACACGTCATTACGTGGAGGCGCTTGGTTTATTGGACAAGACAAAAACAGCAGATCAGCGGACTTATGCGGTTATAGCTGAAAACATGGTAAAACTCCTGGAAGCCCTGGGCGAAAATGAGAAAGCACTGAATCTGCAAAAAGAGGCAGTCGAATTAAACATCTCCAGCGGCCAGGAGCCGGGAATAATTGCGAGATCTGAAGCGGGCCTTGGAAGGGTGCTCAAAATAAATAATCAGCTGGACGAGGCACTTCAATATTACTCTTCATCGCTTGAAAAACTTACTGAAACCAACCTGGACAGGGCGGAAAGTCTGAATGGTCTGGCTTCACTTCATCAACAAATGGGAAATTACGGGGAAGCGGAAATAGCCTATAAAGAAGCTCTGTCAATTTTTGAAGCTAATCCCGGACGCGGACTTGCGGCCGTCCTGAACAATATGGGAAGTTTCTACAAGGAAAGAGGACAATTCTTGCTTTCAAAGCGGTTTTTCGATCGGGCTCTGGATCAGGTGGAAAATACCCATGGCTCAAAAAGCTCAGCCTATGCCAATACCCAGCAAAATCTGGCATTACTGCTACTGGAACTCGGGGAATACGGGGATGCGGAAAAATACATTTCCAGCGCCCTGGAAATTGTTGAGGGTGAGTCGGGAAAAACGCACCGGAATTATTCTGCTGCCCTTTTGAATTATGGAAGGATTATGCTCGCCCAGGGAAAGTACAAGGAGGCAGAACCCGCATTTCGGGAGGTGCTCGATATCCGTAGAGAGGCTTTGGGTAATACACATATTCTTTATGCAGAAGCCCTAAACAGTCTGGCCTTCTTCTACCAGACTCTCGGGAATTTTGCCCAGGCAGAACCGTTATTGAGGGAATCATTGGATATCTATAAATCGGTAGGAGGTGATAAGACTACCAATTATGCCAACTCACTGGAAAACCTGGCAACTCTATACCAGTTAAAAGGGGATTATTCTGAAGCCAAACCCCTACTGGAAGAAGCTCTTGAAATAGATCGAATACTGGTAGGGGAGGATCATCCCCTCTATTCCACAACGCTTCATAACCTTGCAAGCCTCTACAAAGAAGTGGGCGAGCTGGACAATTCAGAGACTCTTTTCCGCCAGGCACTTAGTATTGATGAAAAGACTTATGGCGAGGAGCACCCGAGCTATGCGAAGACCCTTTATAACCTCGCTACCTTATTACAGGACAAAGAAGATTACGAAGGGGCAGAACAACTTTTTCAAAAGGTAACGGATATCAGGTCTCGAATTCTGGGGGAGAACCATCCCGACTATGCATACTCATTATACGGTATGGCCTCAATAAAACGGGTACTAGAGAAACCGGAAGCGCTCGACTATTATCAAAGAGCGATTGAAAAATACCTTTTTCAGATCAGTGAGTATTTTCCGGCTTTAAGCGAGAAGGAAAAAAGTGCCTTTTATGAGAAAATCAGGCCGGTATTTGATTCCTTTAAAGATTACGCGATTGAGGAGGCTCTGAAGGGGAATAAGGAAGTCCTTGAACTGCTCTATGACCTGCAGTTATCTACCAAGGCACTGTTACTGAATAGTACGAGCAAGATCAGGCAAAGAATATTGAACAGTGGGGATAATGAGCTGATATCGACATTTGGTGAGTGGTTGAGCCTGAAGGAGAGGTTGATAAAATATTATAACCTGACCCTCGAAGAGATTCAGACGGAGGGAATTGATTTGGAGGCACTTACGGCGAGGGCAAACGACCTCGAAAAGGATATATCCGCTAAATCCGAACTGTTTTCAAGAGAGATTGACAAGTCGGGTATTTCCTGGGAAGATGTCAAATCCTCCCTGCAAGAAGGACAAGCTGCCATTGAGATTTTCCGGATCGAAAGGACATTTGATGCTGATTCTGTCTACTATACTGCCCTGCTGCTGGAACCCGGTTTTGATACTCCTGAGTTGGCAATATTCAATTATGGTAATCAACTGGAATCCAGGATGTTCAATTACTACCGCAATGCGATAAAGTTCACAATAGGTGATAAGATCTCTTTTGAGAATTATTGGGTACCCCTGGAAGAAAAATTGACTGACGTGAATACAGTCTATATCAGCTCAGACGGGATTTTCAATAAGATCAGCTATCCAACTCTCTGGGATTTTCGTAGCAATATCTATGTGCTCGATGAGTTTGACATTAGACTGGTTAGTAACACAAGGGAGATTGTAGAGGAACACCCAACTGATGCCGGACAGGGAAAAACTGCTTCGGTATTTGGCAATCCCGATTTCGGTAACAGGTCGCTGGGAATATCTGAAACGAGAACTTCGGCATATGGATTTTCGGGAGGTGTACCCGGTTTGCCAGGCACTAAAGTAGAGATCGAAACACTTGCTGAGACGCTTCAGGGAAACCAGTGGAATTCAAAGATTTTTGTAGAACACGATGCTTCAGAGGAGAACTTCAAGGGAATAGAGAGCCCAAGGCTACTACACATTGCAACGCACGGTTTTTTCATGAGTGACCTTGATGTTGAAGAGGAAAGTAAGGCCTTTGGTATTCATCTTCAGAACGAAAAAGCAAACCCCCTATTCAGGTCAGGCCTTCTTTTTTCAGGGAGCAATGAAACCCTTTTTGGAGAAAAAGAGAGGAATGGTGAGGATGGTATACTCACAGCCTATGAAGCTATGAATCTTAACCTCGACCGCACTGAATTGGTGGTTATGTCAGCATGTGAAACAGGGCTTGGTGCGATCAAAAACGGTGAAGGAGTATATGGATTACAGAGGGCTTTTCTTGTAGCGGGAGCGAAGAGCGTAATCATGAGCCTTTGGAAGGTAAATGATGAAACCACCCAGATGTTGATGAATCGCTTTTACAATTACTGGTTGTCAGGAGATGACAAAATTCAGGCTTTTACCAGGGCACAGCTTGATCTCAAGAAAGAATTTCCCGATCCATATCATTGGGGGGCTTTTGTTATATTGGGAGAATGATTTGCCGTGGCCTAACTATAGCTGTTCTAGTTGTCCTTCCCTGCTTCGGTTGGTCCCAGGCTCCCAGTGCACTTTCAGATACAACGAGTTCCACGACAGATACTAAAAAGATCGTGGAAGAACTCAACCGTGATATACTTCTGGGTTATGCTCCATCTATCAGTGCTGATGGAAAAACGAGCATATTCGAAGCCAAAACAGATACCCTTGGAGGATTTAAGCTGCTCGAAGCACGACTGAACTCAGATGGCACCTGGGGGAAGGCACAACCCATTGATTCAATTAATTCATTTGGAGGTGAGAACGACTTGATTGGCGGTCCCTCCATCAGTTTTGATGGGAATACCTTGTACTTCTTCGCCTCGATAGGTATGGGAGCATCAAATGATATCTATGTAAGCACAAGGGAATTAGGCGGGTGGTCGAAACCCAAGAGCCTTGGTGCCCCGGTTAATACATCATCTGATGAGTCATTCCCCTCTATCTCTGCCGATGGGAAGACACTGTATTTTGTAAAGATCAACGAGGATGGTCCCCAGGATAAGGAATTAAGTAAGCTGGATATATACTGTACCAGTTTATTCAAAACCGTAAAAAATCCCGACGGTTCATGGTCTGAACCCATTAAACTGGCCTTTCCCATTAATGTAGACTGCGAAAAGGCACCCAAGATCATGGCAGATGGAAAGACGCTCTTATTTTCATCCAACCGCCCGGGGGGTAGAGGCGGATTTGATATGTACCAGAGTAAGCAGAATATTTTGGGTGAGTGGGGTTTTGCTACGCCCCTGGATTATGTTAATACAGAAAAAGACGATCAGTTACCCAGTATCAGTGCCAGTGGTGATCTGATGTATTTCGTTTATGACAATAAGGATATTTATACGGTGGAGATCCCGCCTGAATTGAGACAATTTAAGAATAACGTAATATCGGGGAAGATCACCGACAGGGATACCGGCAATGGGGTTCCCGCCAAAGTTATCGTAACGAATGCACTGACGTCGGAGGAAATTATGGCTTTGAATAATAACCCTAATGACGGGTCATATTCCGTCGTAGTACCCGTGGGCCAAAGCTATAACCTGTTGGTGGAATCTGAGGGCTACTCCGGGTATGCCACTTACTATGATCTCCGGGAAGTCAATCAGTACAATGAAACCAATGAGGATATTTCATTATTCAGAAGTATAAAGTTAAATCTTAATATTAGTGACAGTGATCTTTTCGATCCGGTTCCAGCCGAAGTGGTTGTTAGCAATTCAGCCGGGTCTGAAATAATAAAGACCATTGCCGATGAACAGGGAAGATTGCAACTGGATCTTCCCATTGGTGGTAGCTACAGCGTAATAGTAAGTGCACCATATTACCTTGAAGAGAGTTTTGATTTCGATGTCCGTGGGTTGGTGATTTACCGGGACTTTGATAATGATATAGATCTTTCTCCGGAAAAGAAACAAGTGATGATCAATGTGACGGACCTGGTCAATAATTCCAAGGTGAGGTCAAAAATCAGGATCATTAACAAAGACCGCAATGAAGTAATTGAGGTCGAAGGGAATGAAATGGTATCCCTTCGCGCGGGAGACCGGTACGAGATCGAAGCCAGCTCCGACCAGGGGTATGCATTCAACTCTACGGCAATTGACCTTACAAATGACGAGGAAAACACCATTGCACTGCAATTGCAGAAACTGGAAAAGGATGCTCTTCTTACATTGAAAGATATCCTCTTTGAAAGTAATGCATCACAATTGTCAGAGATCTCGTTCGTCGAACTTCAAAGAG
>JAHEKQ010000086.1 GCA_024638265.1 Flammeovirgaceae bacterium | reverse complement strand
AGACTTTTCCCTGCTGAGAGTCATCTTGTGCGCTTAGAAGTCCCCGTCACCAATGTGTCGTCTCCTTCGGAGACTTTTCCCTGCTGAGAGTCATCTTGTGCGCTTAGAAGTCCCCGTCACCAATGTGTCGTCTCCTTCGGAGACTTAGTAGCGCTCCCCTTGGGTGGTGGTTAGCCTTGACTCCCCGTCTCCTTGTCCCCTTACAAAAAGAAAGCCGACCAAGAATGGCCGGCTCCTAAACTGATGTTTAGTGAAAAATTCTTTTAGCCCATTAGAGCTTCGGTGTGCAGGATGTACCAGTCGGCGATATCTGAAAGGGTCAGTGAGCTCGCAGCAAGGTAATTCTCCGATTCGAGCTCCCTTCTTAATTTTGGCTGGGTGAGCACACTTTCAATCCCCAGCGCAAGGCTTGCCGTATTATCCGGATAAAAATAGACCCCGCGGTATCCTTCGTCTTCTATAAGGCGCTGCAAATCTCCAAGTTTGGGTAGTATCACTGCTTTCCCATAGCTTCCTGCCTGGTGTAATACCCCAGAGCTACCTGTGGTAGAACAATATGGGAAGACTACCACCGAGCTGTTGATAAACAAGTCAGCTACATCTTCTTCAGGGACATATCCCGTAAAAGTTATATCCTCCAGGTGAGCGTACTGCTTTTTTACTCCTTCCAAGTAGCCTGGACAGTTGGGATTGTCGGTTCCGGCAATCACTACCTCAATTTCCATATTGCGTTTATGACGGAGCATCTGTACCGCCTCAATCAAAATCTCGACCTTTTTATAGGTTCCGAATTTACCGAATGCCATTACTTTCGGTTTTTCAACCTCGGCTGTAATTTCGGGCTCCGGGGGAATTTCAAAAGATCCGTGCGGGAGAAGGACTACATTGTCTTTCTTATACTTGGATTTCAGCACCTGAACGTACTTTTCTATAGTTACTCCTACCAGGTCAGCCTTCAGGATGAACCTCGTGAGGATATTTCCAACCAGGCCATAAAGGAACTTTAGGATTTTGTTTGAAGTAAATCCCGCATCCGATAGGTCGACTTCCTCAACAATATTGTGAAGGAGTACTATAGAACGATGCCCGGTAACCTTTAACAACCATGGGAGCAAAAGGCCAATAGCGGCTTTTACTTTCTGGTCACTGAAAAGCATAAACTGCAGGTTGATGATCACCACGTTGGCTTTAACCTTCCTGACAGACCTGTAAATATTAAAGAGGGTTTTCCATTCATTGAACTTCCATACCCTGTGGATATTTACATGGGCTCCAATATCTTCCTCGAGTTCACTATCACATTTGTCGGCGATGACATCAATGGACTCAATTTCATCCTTCTCGGCCAGGTTCTTAACGAGGTGATATCCATATTCGTTAAGAGTGATCTTTGATGGCGGGAAAGGTGTTACTACTGCAAATTTCGATTTCATAATGTTGTTTTTTTCAGTTTTTCACATCAGTTATGAATCAAAACTAGTGTCAGAAATCACGATTTTGGGAAGTATTGGTCAACTGACCGGTTCGAGGGGTTCATTGGTAGGATTTCATCGACTAATCAATATGAGATTTCATCAGTTTTGAACCCTTAAAGCCCTGAATTGAACTCCCGGATCAGCTCAAAGGCCCTTTTCCTCTTTCCATCACTGTCAATTAAGCCAAAACTGCCCTGTAACCCCTTTCGCCAAGGCCTTGACCCAGCAACATAATCAGGGACTTCCGTAAAATCGTGAAGTGTCCAGAATGCATAAGAAATACCGTATTCCCGGACCAGGGCTAGCATCTCTTGATAGTATTCATATTGATCATCTTCATCTTTTCCGGGGGGATACCAAATCGGATTATAAGTTGACATACCAAATTCCTCAAGGATCAGGGGTTTGTTAAAGGTGGCACTGTCGAGAAATATTTTCAGGTCATGAGGATCTCGGAAATAATGAAAGGAATAAATGTCAACGATGTCGTTGTGCAGGTTAAGAAACTCAGGCTGACTCCATCCAATAGTAAAAGCTGCTTCCGGAGCATGTATTCTTGCCCTGGCAATAACGAACTCTAACCAGGTCATTACTTTCTGTTTTCCATACAGGTCAAAATCAAGATCAGGTTCATTTTTGATATCCCAGGCATACACTGCCGGATGATCTCCAGCAGATTTCAGGATGGTTCTCAGGTAATGGTCTGAAAGTGTCCAGTCGGAAATTGAATACCCCGAGAAAAAGTCAAATAATGTCACAATAACCCGGAGTTCCTTTTGTGCTGCCAGGTCAAGGAAACGAACCAGTCTTTCCGTTAATACCCCTATTTCCTGCTCACTGCGATAATCTGAATACGGGACAAATATACGTACGCTGTTAGCCCCCAGCGACCGGATTATTTCCAGATCCTGAGAGATAGTATCCACTGCGAAAGCTTTCCAAAACTCCTTCCATGGATATCCTGCAGGGTAGTAGTTAACCCCTTTGATCAATACATCATCAGGACTTTTTTGGGGACTGCCATGGGTAATGGCTTGAAAGGCAGGTCTCCGGACTTTGTGTCGAATCCTCCAGCGATTGTCCTCGAGAAGCAACATGATATCAAAAATGGCCGTGTCATAACCGGAGTAAGTAATTCCGTCCCGGTCGACGGTTTGGATGTACCGGGTAGTACTGTCGGTGAAGGTAACGAGGCTTCCATCTTCGGAAAATAACTTCAAATCGAAGTGGTGTTCTATTCCTGTACCTTGCTGGCTAATGCCCTTATTGGCCTGGTACTCGACCAACCTGGATACATTTCCCCTGGAATGCTTGGTGTAATAATCTTCTAGTCCCTCCAATTGATTTTCAGCGAGCATTTGAAAGGTCAGGAATTCCCCTGCCAGGAAGTCATCGGTAATTTGTTTCATCAAACCTTTATTGATCTTTCTTCCCGAGTACTCTGTCGTATCCCAGTTATATACGGGCTGATACCGTTCAATATTCTCTTCCTCGGTAGTGTTGAGGAGTGAGGCCGGGTCAGCACCGCTCTGGAAATAGGAGACCACTTGTGCCAGTCCAAAGATTACCAGGCTGAGACTGATAACAAGGCTCAGGTAAGCGATAATTCTTATGCTCGTTTTTTTGTTCACCTTACTAGTATCTTTTCCAGCACCTTGGAATACCCGAATTGATTTATTTCCAGCCTGTACTCTCCCGGTGGAATACCCAAACTTTCGGTGTTTACTTGGTAGTGACCTGACATTATGCGACCGGACCTGCGAAAGAACCTCCCTTCTTTGATGAATGTCATGTCCATCAAAATCCCATCCGCTATGTACTGGTCATTGTGATTGACAAAAGGGCCTGCGCTTAGACTCGAGGTTTCCGTATCAAAGTCTATATCAAATTCCCTGATGGATTGTCTGAAAGGAATTTCCAGAGAGCCCATGAATTCCCCAAGAATACGGGCATTGATCTGCCATGTGGTTTTGTGGTTGGGAGCAGGCAGGATGACCCTGGCAATACCCTCTATTGTAGATCCATAAGCTTTACTGAGATTTTCCGATATCTTATCCCTGATAATGAATTCTACAAGCGTACCATCGACAATAATATTCCCGAAACGGTCGGTCATAGGGGAGGCATTAATTTCCACCCTGGAACCGGGATCGGCGTATTCATGGTCGCGACTATATTGCAATCTTAGCTCTGAAGGAAACCCGGGCGCTTCAAAAAGGCCAATCCCGGGATGGTAGAGATTACCTGAGGTTACTGAAACGTCACCGTTTCCGGAAATTGTTCCTGTATAGATTGAATGAAACGAGGCAAGGTGGTGTATCGGGCGGAGCGTCTGAACAGAGTTTTCATGTATGCTGTAATGAAAAGTAATGGTATCTGGCCTTACATTTCCATAGGTATCTAGCGAAGAGGCAACCAGCATGCTGGATTCAACACCACCCACTATAATCTTTTTAGGTCCGGCATATACCTCCAACCTTTCCCGGCTGGCAGCGGGCTCAATTCTTAAATTGAAATCACCAATCGGAAGATTTCCGCGAAACAATAATACGGGATAGCTCCCCGCTCTTTCGTCCAGGAAGGGTGGAAGTCTGAAAACGATTTTATTCCCACCTGTTTCAGGCTTGATTGGCGTTTGCCCCAAGGAATGCCTGATTAATACTTTCACCTCTCCCGGATCATTTATCGAAACTGCCACATTGCTCTTTTCACCTGCAATGATTCTCCGGTCAGCAAAGTACTGTTGACCCAAGCCCTGTATGGGTAGTAGAAGAATTGATACAGTCCATATGGTCAGCCAGCGAATCATTGTTGCAGGTTTCCTATGAAACTATTGATGTACAATTTTATCTCCTTCCCGTCGAAATTTTCGTTTCTTATCTCCTGCTGGTCATTCTTTCCATTTACCGTTACGCTCAAGGGATTTGTTGATATAATTCCGGGCCCGGTTGGGTCAGTCTTTGGAAAAGTAAAGGCCAGATCACGGTCAGGGGCAATGCTGTTTTCTATCAGGTAACTGTCGACACTTACCAGTCTACCCAGGGAATCGGTCTCAGCAGTCAGTAGTTGGGGTATGGTCACTTCTGAAAGCCCCTGGTTATAAACCCGGCCACGGATCGAAGCAGAGTCTTGTGCAAAGTCGAGAATGACCAGGTCACCCGAAAGGTCATAAACGGTTGCATTGGTCGAGATTTCCAGTGAATATAATTTTACCTCATGGGACAGGGATTCACGCGCGGATCTTCGACTTAGCCAATCCGGGTCTTCAAACCGAATCCGGAATGGTGATTCCTGTCCGGGAAAAAGCTTGTGGATCATACTGAAGTCTTCATTGTAACGGGTAAGTTCCCTGCCTTCTATATCATACAGAGTGCCGCTGAGGGTAATATCCGCCGGGTAATGGTCGATATTTCTCACTATTCCCAATAGAATATATTCATCATTTTGCAGGACAAGGGATGTCTTAACCACGTCGAGTTTGGGCTTGTCAATTACATCGGTATGGAAGGTTTCCTCTGTTGTCAGATGTCTTCTTCCCTGGTTATAGAACTGTACATTCGAACGGGTAACGAATTGTTTTGTGGGCAGACTATATTCAAAGTCCCGGTATTGGATGAACCATTCACTGTTATTCCTTACCACCTTATGTCGTATTGTTTTTCTGTACTCCTCCATGGGTGTTACCCATTCAATGGAAGCAATTACAAATGCATTGTTCTTATCGACATATTCCACCTCACAACGTATTGAGTTGATTTTGCCGTATGATTCCACAATGCCATCCTTTACCGAGTTTTCTAGCATGAATTGATCAAAATCCGGGGCTGTGGACTCAGAATAATACTGCCAAGCGCTTCTAAATTTCTTGAAGTCCAGGGCATCGTAATAAGAGGTCACCACTTTTTCAGGGCTGTCCTGTTCCCGCCCCTGGTCTAGGAGTCGAAATCCCAGGTAAGACAGAGCGAAAACTACAAGAATCATCCAAACTCCAAGTATTAGATTGTGATTCCTTCCCAGGGCCTTAGCTGTTTCGGGATTATGATAGGAGTCACGCTTAAGCCTATTACGCCTCCTTCCTATGTGATGGATCCAATGAAGCTGGATATTGAAGAAGAAGGCAATAAGCAGCACCGTTACGGGGATCGTTCCCCACATAATCCTTTGATAGAGGGGCAAACTTGGGTTTTTTTCCAGGCTGGGTAAAGGAGAAACCCCTTCGCGTTCCCAGATCATGATTCCATTTTCCAATCTTTTCACGCGGTGCCATCCATAAAAATACAGGAGCGGGTCATAGAATTTGTCATTCGAAAAGATGTATTTCAAATGATACTTCTCAGGGACACTCAAAAACTGTTGCAGGGTAGCAATTCCCTCAAGGCCACGATACTTGGCATTCTCCAGCCTTTCAATGGCCCTTGTAGTGAGTTCGGGTACTCTCCTTGCCGAGTGATAATTACCATCGATCGTTCTCGCGTTGGTGTTGGCCGAGAGCCACGCCACCTGGTCACCAAAACCCAGCGTGAGATAACGCCACTTATAATGCTTATCACTGTCGAGGAAATTGGTGATCGGTTCGATATCAATTTTATCCGGTTGCAGTGGCCGGAAGTAACTTAAGTTCATAGTAAACCCGGCACTCAGGAAAACGAGTGCAGCAATTACTGCCACCAGTAATTTAAATGAATTGCGACCTTTCTGTTTTATCTTTTGGTATAGATCACCCTCGACCAACCTCCATAGCAGTTCCCCTGCCAAAGGTGTGGCCATGATGGTGGCCCAGAAGGTAAATCGTTCCAGGGTAAGTATGGAAAATGCATTTTCACCCAACAGCATTTTGGGAATAGGCGTGGTGCCGCCTGTTCCCAGGATGAAAAGCAGGCTGAATGAGAATCCGAAGAAAAGGTTCCTTCTCGAAAAAAACCGGTAAAATGCAAAGGGCAATATAAATAGGAGAAAGCCCCAGGGGAGAAGGAAAAACACCAGGCCACTGCTGAACACTTCCAGGAAATTATCCCTGCTACCATGAGGAATGGGTATCTGGGTGATAGGATCATTTTTTGACCAGAGCCAGTATGGCAGTATCACGACTATCGCTACTATGATGGTTGATAGCCCAAAAAATATGATGCGAGGGAGGTATCTCCTGACATACTTCCAAAGCAGTTTCAAATTAGTAAGTGAGTATTTCCCGGATTCTTCCTTAGCTGCATCCAGGATTACGGTGCCCATTAGGGGAAGAACAAAGAATACCATTCCGAAAATGGGTGTAACGTGGTGACTGCAGACTGCCACAGCGATCAGGCTGATTGCGTTGAGATAGTACCTCGTCTTACCGTAACGGATGAACAGGTAGATCTCAGGCAGCGCGTGGAGCAGCCAACCAATGCCCATAACCGAGGGCAGCTGTCCAAATACATGCAGAGATTCTATAATGGAGGGGGTAAATACACCTATCAGGGCAGTATAACCGGCTGCTTCCTCGTTGACTGTTATCAGCTTGGCAAACCGGTACATGCCGGTTACATAAAGGATCACAATACCAAATGCTAATAAATAAGTGCCGAGCTTTAATCCCCCTATAAAAGAAAGCAGTGCAATCAATTGGTGCACCATTGGGGGATAACTCACCATGTGAAAACCGGTGTACCATCTGGGTTCCCAGGTATCAAACCACGCCTCCGCATAATGACTTGCGAAGAACATGTGGACATAGGCATCGTAAGTCTTTTCAAGGGTATTGAAAAAAGAGGCCCCGTGAAACAAGAGTCCCACGGCGACGCCCATGCTCAGGAGCAGGTAAGTCTTTTTTCCTGAATTGATCATGTGGCGAAAGTAACTCTCACCATACAGTTTAATTAAGTATTTCGATCAATGAAATAAAAACGGGGAGGAATTGGTAATGGACACTATTCGTTCCACTCATCGCTAAAAGCCATCAGCTTGACCTGCAATATGGCCCGCACGGTGGAATTTCACCTAAAAACGACCCAAATGCAGTTGTTTTACATCAGTTATTAAGTGGAACACCAAAAAATTGATGAAAATGGAAGTCTTTAATACAATCGCACCGGAAAAGTATAAGAATGGTATTGTCATCCCTTGTTTTAATGAGGGCTCAAGGCTGGATATCATGGAATTCCTCAGGAATGCCGATCATAGTCAGGATACTGTAGTCTGTTTTGTTAATGATGGAAGCAGTGATAATACCCGGGGAGTCCTGGCCGAGATCAAGAATATTGAATATACCAACGTGGTGATCTACAACCATTCGAAAAACAAGGGAAAGGCAGATGCGGTTCGAAACGGTGCACTCTTCTTATTCGAGGAATTCAATGTCGATAACATAGGTTTCCTGGATGCGGACCTTTCCACTTCCTTTAAAGATTATTACGAACTAACCCGTGAACTCGATAACAAAAATCACAAGATGGTTATTGGATCCCGGAATATGGGACAGGAATCAGTAGAAAGAAATCTATTCAGAAAGGTGATGAGCAACATCATCAGGTTACTGATCTTCCTGATAATCCGAATCAGGATTACTGATACACAATGTGGTGCCAAAGTATTCTCAAGAGACCTCATCCCCAAGATATATGACCACAAGTTCTATTCAAGGTGGCTTTTTGATATCGAGATTATAATCAGGCTGAAAATGCAAATGGGAAAAGAGCGATTCCTGGATATTTTTGTCGAAAAGCCTCTTTCTCAGTGGATTCACATGGATGGGTCAAAGCTTGGACTCAAGGATTCGCTGATGATCCCATTCAACCTCCTGAAGATCTGGAACCAATATGAATTCAAGCCCTTTATGCGAAAGGTGACTTTACAGAACCGGTAATCTTTTTTGTTTATTTGCACAATGTCTTTCACTCTTCATGAAGCCAAAATAAAGATTCACCAGCTTTGCCTTGAGGCTATAGAGAATAAGAAACTGTTAGTCGTGGAACGCCTCAAAGAGATTGAAGAGTCTTCTAATACCGAATCTAAAAGCTCGATGGGTGACAAATACGAAACGACCCGGGAAATGGCCGCCATCGACCGGAACAACCTGGGAGAGCAACTCTCTTTTCTCGAGCAGCAGGAACGCGCGTTGCACGGTATTGATCCGAAACACAAGAATACCAGCGTGCGACAAGGTACTTTGATAAAGACGGGTAAAAACCTCTATTACATCTCAGTCAGTCTCGGGCGGATAGACCTGGATGATACCAGCGCATTTGCCATTTCACCGGTGTCTCCCCTTGGACAGGCACTGCTCGATTCCGAAAAAGGTAATGCCATTACATTGAACGGAATCACCTACCAAATCGAAGACCTTACCTGATTTTTTTCCTAGATTACATTCCATGAATGGACCGGTCATTATAATGGGGGTCTCGGGGTGTGGAAAATCTACGGTAGGAGAGGCGCTGGCCGAGGATCTTGGCTGGCCATTTATTGATGCAGATGACTACCACCCCGAATCTAACATCAGGAAAATGGCCGCTGGTACACCCCTGGATGATCATGACCGGCTTCCCTGGCTTACAACTCTTAACCAATTACTCATTGAGAACAACACGGTCGTACTGGCTTGCTCAGCCTTAAAGGAAATGTACCGGGAGGTCCTCGGAAAAAATATACCGAGAATAAATTGGGTATTACTTGAGGGCGATAAAAAACTGATCCTCGATAGAATGAATAACCGTACGGATCATTTCATGGAACCCCGTATGCTCGACTCCCAGTTCGCAACCCTGGAGAATCCGGTCGATGCTTTAAAAGTGGATATCCGCCACCCTGTAGATAAACAAGTAGCTATGATAAAAGAAGACCTGGCCAAATCGGATATTGGGCTTATTGGATTAGGCGTGATGGGAAAGTCATTGGCCCTCAATATTGCTGACCATGGCTACCAGGTCAGCGTACACAATCCCCCACTACCCGGAGAGGAAACCGTGACAGAAGAATTTGTAAAAGTTAACCGCGGTAAATCTTTAAAAGGTAGCCAGAATATCGACGAACTCCTGGACTCCGTTCAATCTCCAAGAAAGATCTTGCTTATGGTCAAAGCGGGGGATCCGGTGGATAGTCTCATCGAGTTACTGAAAGGAAGGATGGAGCCGGGGGATGTCATTGTGGACCTGGGCAATTCACATTTTTCTGATACGGAAAGGAGGGAGAAGGACCTGGAAGGTCTGGGGATTCATTTCATGGGTACCGGTGTATCCGGTGGAGAGGAGGGTGCCAGAAAAGGACCGTCGATTATGGCAGGTGGTTCGGAGGAGAGCTATCAACTCGTAGGAGGCATATTTGAGGATATTGCAGCACCGGATAAGTCGGGTGCAACGTGCTGTGTTCGCGTGGGACCTTCCGGGGCCGGGCACTTTATCAAGATGATCCATAACGGCATTGAGTACGCTGAAATGCAACTTCTCGCAGAGCTTTATCACATTCTGAGTTTGCAAAGCAACAATGAACAGATTTCAGAATATTTCCGGAATTGGAACGAAGGATCACTGGAAAGCTATCTGCTCAAAGCTTCTGCTGACATCAGCCTGAAGAAAGAAGGCAATAGATATGTGTTGGACATCATTCTCGACGAGGCAACCGGGAAGGGGACCGGTACATGGTCGTCGAAAACTGCCCTCGACCTGGGGTATCCAGCCACTATGATCATGAGTGCGGTCAATGCACGTAATTTAAGTGTACAGAAGAGTAGGCAGAGAAACAGAAGTCAAGAGAAAACTCCGGATATGGAGATTGGGGAAAGGGATCTTATGAATGCCTATGCATTGGCCAGGAAGATCAATCATTACCAGGGGTTTCAGTTGATTAAGGCCATGGCTGAGGAGCAGGACTGGAAGCCTGACTTCAGGGATATTGCCAGGATTTGGACCAATGGCTGTATAATCCGGTCACAACTAATGGAGGATATTGCATCCGGTGAGTGGGACATCCTTGACCCCGTTTTTCTCTCCCGAGATACGGAGCAGCGGGAATCGCTTGGAAGACTACTTAAGCATGCTATCTCAACACAAATACCTGTCCCTTCTTTCCATGCCGCATGGAACTTCCTTCTCACTCAAACGGCTGAAAAACTTCCGGCCAACCTGGTTCAGGCCATGCGGGATTACTTCGGAAGTCATGGCTTCAGAAGAAATGATCAAGATGATAATTCCCTGTATCACGAAAACTGGTATTGATGGACATTCAATTACTCCTGGCTGTATTTTCGGGAATTGCAGTACTGCTGGTTTTGATTCTCCTGGTACGCATTCATGCATTCATTTCACTGCTTATCTCAGCTATTGTGGTGGGCCTGGCTGCCGGGATGAAAACAGCAGATATCCTTTCCACCATGATTACAGGGATGGGCAATACGCTGGGTTTTGTAGCAGTGGTCATTGGCCTCGGTGCCATGTTGGGATCCATCCTTGAGCATACGGGAGGTGCCAGGTCGATAGCAGAGTATATGACCCGCCGGTTTGGAGAAAAACGTGCACCATGGGCACTTTCCATCACGGGTTTTATTATTGCTATACCAGTATTCTTCGATGTGGCTTTTATTATACTGGTTCCGCTGATAAATGCACTTCAGAAAAAAACCGGCAAATCCCTTTTGCTCTATGGAATACCATTACTTGCCGGCCTTGCAATCGCCCATACTTTTATACCACCTACTCCGGGCCCGGTGGCAGTGGCGGATATTATCAATGCAGAGTTGAGCTGGGTGATCCTTTTCGGGATTATCGCAGGTATTCCCACGCTTATCATCGCCGGCCCTTTCTTTGGAAATTATATTGCCAAACGAATTCATTCAACTCCTGTGGTGCTTACAGATGACGAACTGATTGAAGGATCAAAGCCAATCCCCGCAAAGATTTTCGTTATAATTCTTTTACCTATATTTTTAATACTCTTGAACACACTGAAGGGGCTTTTTGTAAGCATGCCCATTCTGTTGGAATTAATCACCCTTTTGGGTCATCCCTTTACTGCGCTGATCCTCGCCAACCTCCTGGCCTGGTATAGCCTGGGTAGAAAATCCGGGATCAATTCAAAGAAATTGCTGGAAATCACTAACAAATCCATCGAACCGGTGGGCGTAATTATCCTGCTAACCGGAGCTGGTGGAGTATTAAAGCAAATACTGGTCGACACGGGATCGGGGGAAATGCTCGCCCTGTGGTTTTCAGAAAAGGGACTTGGAATACTATTCCTTGCCTTCCTGGCTTCGGTTTCTATGAGGGTCCTTCAGGGCTCCGCCACCGTGGCTATGATCACTGCAGCGGGTCTGATCGCCCCATTGATGTCAGGATTGGAGACCGGTCCGGAAAAAGCTATTCTGGTCATTGCCATTG
>JAHEKQ010000085.1 GCA_024638265.1 Flammeovirgaceae bacterium | reverse complement strand
TCCATTTTTCTTTCAGTTTCTTTTTTATCCGGTTGAGCTTTACGCCCACGTTGTTGACGGTCATTCCCAGAATTTCACCGATCTCCTCGTAGCTGTGATTGTCGAGGTACAGGGTCACTACTGCGCGATCAGTATCATTGAGTTCTTCTACCAGTTGGTAAAGTCTCTGAATTTCACCGGCCATATGATCTTCCAGTCCCTCATACTCCAATTCATTTTTATAAGCTGCTAAATCCGGTTGTTTTTTCTTTTTCTGATTCAGTGCTGTGTAGAGACCAACCCGGTACAGCCATGTAGAAATTTTCGAATCCCCCTTAAATGAGGCAAAGCTCTTCCATCCCTGGTACACGATCTCCTGGAACAGGTCATTGTGCTCCTCTTCAGTCCTTGAATAGATCATACATACCTTGTGAATCAGGTTTTGATGCTCTGACAGGATTTTCAGGTATTCCTCTTGATCCTTCACCTAATAATTAGTGTAATCTTCATGTCGGATATTACACTAAGGAATGAAAAATTGGATAAATGTCAGTCGATGTTCTCTTTCAGGACCTGCAGCACATTATTTGCCACGATCTCGTGCCCTTCCACATTCGGATGAATTCCATCTGGAAGGTTGAGGTCTTTATTACCTGCCACCTTATCGAGGATGAACGGAATGAGGTCGGCGTTGTTTTCTTCAGCCAGATCCGGGTACATGGTACTGAACTTCTTAGTGTACTCGTCTCCCAGGTTGGGCGGGGCCATCATCCCCGCAACGATAATTTTGACATTGGGGTATTTCTCCTTTACACGGTCGATGATGGTCTGCAGGTTTTTCCTGGTCTGGTCGAGGTTCAATCCCCTCAGCCCGTCATTGGCCCCAAGCTCCAGGATAAATACATCCACAGGTTGACGGAGTACCCAGTTGATACGGGTTACACCGCCCGCAGAGGTTTCTCCGCTCAGTCCCGCGTTGATCACCTGGACGTCATGACCCTCCGCTTTTAATTTCTTTTCAATGATGGCCGGGAATGCATTTTCCGGATCCAGTCCGTAACCGGCCGTGATACTGTTGCCATAAAATATGATATGGATGGGTTCATTGAAGCTACCCAATAAAATAATAATGCCGATGAATGCGACAGCACGAAAGAGACTCATATGTTTTTTCAAATTGCTAATGGGAACTATAACTCAAAAATTGAACCATTTGTCATAATTAAAAAACTATTTTGTAAGGATAACGCTTAATTTAAGCTAGAGGTTATCCATTGATATGCTATTAGTCGAAAAAGTCACCAAAACATTCACATCCGGCTCCAGGTCGCTGACCGTGCTGGACAATATTAATTTCTCTGTAGAAGGCGGAGAGACCATATCAATTGTCGGGCCTTCGGGAAGTGGCAAGACGACCTTACTGGGCCTTTGTGCCGGCCTTGACATTCCCTCTGAAGGGATTATTACCCTGGCGGGGGTAAAGCTCAACTCGCTCAGTGAAGATGACCGGGCCTACCTTAGAAACCAGGAAGTGGGATTTATTTTTCAAAATTTCCAATTGTTGCCCACGTTGACGGCTCTTGAAAATGTGTCGGTTCCCCTGGAATTAAGGGGGGACCGGAATGTAATCACACAAGCCAAGGATCTGCTCCACCGGGTCGGTTTAGGGGACCGAATGGATCATTATCCATCACAGCTTTCGGGAGGGGAGCAGCAGCGGGTCTCATTGGCACGGGCATTCATTACCAAGCCTTCCATTCTCTTCGCCGACGAACCCACCGGAAACCTCGATGAAGAGACGGCCGATAAAGTGACACGACTGATTTTTGAATTGAATGAGGAGCAGGGGACTACCCTGGTGCTCGTGACTCACAATCTGGAACTGGCAAGTCATACCCAACGCATCCTCATGCTCAAGGGTGGCAAGCTCGTTAAGGACACAACCTCTCAATTGGCGAGCTAGGGATGGACAGAAAGACATTTGTAAATCGTCCAAGTAAAGGTATTCTTAAAGATTCCTGGGTATGGAAGATGGCCTGGCGCGATGCGCGGAATAATTTCGGAAGACTCTTCTTGTTCATTTCCTCCATCATCATAGGTATCGCTGCCCTGGTAGCCATCAATTCCTTCCATATTAACTTACAGGCGGATATTGATGAGCAGGCCAAGGAATTGCTCGGAGCGGACCTGGTAGCGGAAGCCAACAACCCCTTTGAACCTGAATTGCTCACCTTATTCGATTCCCTTCAACTCCCGATGTCGGAGGAGGTCAATTTTGCCTCGATGGTGTACTTCCAGCATTCCGGTGAGACCAGGCTGATACGAGTGGTGGCCTTGAAGGGTGGATTTCCCTACTATGGTGATGTCGAGACATCTCCCGCAGGTGTTTATCACCATATTTTCAGTGGTCCCTTTATCCTGCTGGATGAATCTCTTTCGAGTCAGTACAATGTAAGTACGGAAGATACCATACGGATCGGCAAGATGGATTTTTTCATGAGGGGGGAAGTAACCAAGATTCCGGGAGGATCCGGATTTGCCAGCACATTTACACCTTCTGTGTATATCTCTACCGATTACCTTGATTCTACGGGCCTGATCCAGTTTGGAAGCCGTGTCAATTACAAACGATATTTCAAGACAGCCACTACCGAGGAATCGGATGCGGTTTGGGATGTGTTAAGGCCTGAACTGAGGAAATTCGGCCATGGCCTGGATGATGTGGAAGAACGGAAGGAAGACCTGGGCGAGGGATTGGCCAACCTGTATAAGTTCTTTAACCTGCTGGCCTTCATAGCCCTTATTTTGGGATGTATTGGGATTGCAAGCAGCGTTCACATCTATGCCCGGGAAAAGAGGGCCTCGGTGGCCGTTCTGCGCTGTATCGGAGCCTCTGGCTGGCAATCATTCAACATCTATTTTATTCAGACGATCATTACGGGGCTCCTGGGAAGTATTGTGGGAATATTCCTGGGTATCGGCATCCAGTTCGGGCTACCGCTCGTCCTGGGTGAATTTCTCCCGGTCGAGCTGAACCTGTCCATATCGTGGTTTGCCATTTTTGAAGGGTTGCTGCTGGGACTGGTCATTTCCATTCTTTTCTCTATACTGCCCCTGGTCTCCGTACGTTTTGTCGCACCGCTCAGCGTCCTGAGGATAGACTATAAAGGCCCGCAAAGATTATCAAAAACAGCACTGACAGTGGGGATACTAACCCTGCTCTTTCCACTCAGTTTTGCAACCTACCAGTCAGAGAGTTTTGAAACGGGGGCATTCTTCTTCCTCGGCCTCGCGGCTGCATTCCTGCTTTTGCTGGGACTTGCCCAACTGCTGATGTTTACCATCAAAAAGTATTTCCCCGACCGATTGAGCTTCGTCTGGCGCCAGAGCCTGTCGAATCTCTTCAGGCCCAATAACCAAACTTCGGTATTGGTGGTAGTGATCGGACTTGGAGCATTCCTGGTAGCGACATTGTATATCACCCAGACCAGTCTGCTTAACCAGGTGGAGTTTATCGGCCAGGAAAATCAGTCCAATACAATCTTGTTTGATATCCAACCCACCCAAAAGGATGGCGTTGCGGAACTTACGGAGACCAATGGGCTTGAAGTAAAACAAATGGTCCCGATTGTGACTTCACGGATTGCTGAACTCAACGGTAAAACGGTGACGGAGATTCGAAAGGATACCACCGATAACATCGAAAACTGGGCGCTGACCAGGGAGTATCGGGTTACCTACCGCGATTCGCTCCATATATCCGAAACGCTTCTTGAGGGCGAGGTGCACCAGGTAAAAGACGATAAGGTTTTTGTCACTATCAGCCAGGGAATGAAGGAAAACCTCGAAGTAGAAGTGGGGGATACGGTCGTTTGGGACGTTCAGGGGGTATCAATTACTACCTACATCGGGGGCGTCAGGGAGGTAGATTGGCCCCAGGATCCGCCGAACTTCCTTTTCGTCTTCCCCAATGGGGTATTGGAGGAAGCTCCCCAGATTTATGTAATGACTACTTACATCGGGGCAAAGAATATCGCTGACAAGTATTCAAGGGAATTAGTCACGCTCTTTCCCAATGTTTCGTTGATCGACCTTCGCCTGATTATCAAAACCATAAATGAATTCTTTGGCAAGGTCAGCTTTATTATTCAATTCATGGCCCTCTTCAGTATTATTACAGGACTGATCGTCCTGGCTGGGGCAGTAATCAACAGTAAGTTTGCCCGCATGAAGGAAAACGTCATGTTGAGGACGATAGGGGCGGTACAGAAACAGATTATCGGCTTGACGCTGATAGAATATGGCTACCTGGGACTGTTTGCCGGCCTGACCGGGATATTGCTGGCGATGCTTTCGGGATGGGCTTTATCACTATTCCTCTTTGAGATTATTTTCTTCCCGAATATCGCCGGTTTATTGACGATTTGGTTGGGTGTTGTCTTTCTCACCATGTTTATAGGATGGTATAATACCAGGAGTATACTCAACCGTTCTCCCATGGAGGTGCTCAGGTCTTCCAACTAATTCGAAAAAAGCCGGGTTACATAAATGGCTAAGTGTTGAATACATCGTACAGTTGATGTATTTTAAAGTTTTAGATTTACGAAGTGCACAAAGGTCTCAAATTACTTTTATTAATTTTTCTATTCCCCTTTATCTACCTGCAGGGATGGGGTCAGCCCGGATTGGAGTTCAAAGAGAACAAAGGCCAGTGGGAACCACAGGTACAATTCGCAGCTGCCCTCCCGAATGGCCAACTTTTTATTACAAACGAAGGACTGACCTTTGATATCTGTGAGCCTGTTGATTTCAGGCATAAGGTAGACGGGACTCCTGCCCCGACGACCATTAATTGTCATGCATTCAAGTTAAACTTTAATCAAAATATACTCCCTGAGAGTATTATCGGGAATAAATCACTGTCAACACGGTATAATTACCTGAAAGGCCCGAGGGATAAATGGGCAAAAAACGTGAGGGCATTCCGTGAAATATGGATTGAGTTTCAGCCCGGTCTCTCAATGAAGATCCACAGTGAGGGCAGGGATGTAAAATACGATATTCATGCGGCGGACAAGAGCTTGTTGGAAGGGTTTGAAATCGAATATGAGGGCGTTGAGGTAGAAAAGGACCTGGGAAATCTGAAGCTGTCAACTTCAATTGGAGAGCTGATTGAAAGCATCCCATTGGCCTATGCCGGAGAAAGTCGAGATAATATTCCATGTGAATATTTGGTCAATGGGAACCGGGTGAAATACCGGGTAGGGGACCAAATTGCTGGTGATATACCCATCGTAGTAGATCCAATCCTTGTTTTTTCCACCTATTCGGGGTCGACAGCAGACAACTGGGGTAGTACGGCAACTTTTGATGCAAATGGGAACCTTTATTCAGGTGGGATATCGTCCGAATACCTACAGGGAAACTACCCAACTTCTACCGGCGCCTACCAGCTTACAAACCGAGGTGCATGGGATGTGGCCATTGCCAAGTATGATTCCACGGGGTCACAACAGGTCTATTCAACACTCCTGGGTGGATTTTCTTCTGAAATGGTACAGAGCCTGATCGTAAACAGTAAAAATGAACTGGTTATACTTGGAATTACTTCAAGTACTGATTTTCCTACAACCAGCAATGCTTATCAATCATTTTTTGCCGGAGGAGAACGATCCACACCTTTTGCCAGTTCTCAATTCGGAACGGGGGGCGTGGTATTGGACAACGGTACCGACATATTCGTGTCGGTGCTGAGTCCAGACGGAACGGAGCTGGTAGGTTCTACTTTTCTGGGGGGTTCCCGCAACGACGGGGTAATGGATACCATCCACGTATTGACCAAGAATTATGGGGACCAATCGAGGGGCGATGTATACGTCGACGATAATGACAATATATTCATTGCCTCCAAGACTGAATCCGATGATTTTCCGGTAGTCAACGGCTTCCAGGCGACCATGCCCGGCGACCTTTCTCTAAATGGGGTTGTGGTAAAGATGACTCCTGATGCCAGTGACATCACCTGGAGTACCCTGGTGGGAGGTTCTGCCGACGATGCCGTTTACAGCATTAAAACCAATAAAACGGGACAGATCGTGGTCGCAGGGGGTACCACGAGTACAGATTTCCATGCCAACATGGTCAACACCCTGGCCGGGGGAATTGATGGGTGGACAGGAATCATATCAGAGGATGGCACGCAGTTTATTACGGGGCGTTATATGGGCACTCCTGAATATGACCAGGCATATTTTGTAGATCTCGATTCTGCGGGTAATATTTATTGTTATGGTCAGACTGCTGGAGATTATCCTGAGGTTGGCAATGTATTCACGGAAGGGGATGGCCAGTTCATCCAGAAATTCAGCCCGGACCTTTCGCAGGCATTAATATCCACTAATTTTGGGAGTATCCTCCCGGGACCGGATATTTCACCGACCGCGTTTCTGGTCAACGACTGCGCCAATATCTATGTCGCGGGTTGGGGAGGTGAGATTAACAGCCGCGATGAATCGTATGTGGGCGGTTCCACGTTCAACCTTCCGGTCACCATGGACGCATACCAGCCTGTCACGACGGGTAGAGACTTCTATCTAGCGGTATTTGTGGATGATGCAGCCAACTTGCTGTATGCCACCTTCCTGGGGGGTGGACAAAGCCAGATCCATGTCGATGGGGGAACCAGCCGCTTCGATAGCCGTGGTCTTGTGTATCACGCCGTATGTGCGGGTTGTGGTGGTTTTGACAATGATTTTCCACCCACCCAAAATGCCTGGTCACGGACGAACAACAGTCCCAATTGCAATAATGCGGCATTTAAATTTGACCTAAGTTCGCTTAGAGCGGGAATCCAGGCCAACACCACGGATATGCTGAATCCGGGAATTGGGTTTGTGTGCCTGCCTGACAGCCTGGTATTTGAGAACCTCAGTATCGGCGGGGCGCAGTTTCTATGGGATTTTGGGGATGGAAGGAAGATCAACACCACCAGTGATGCCAATGTCACCCATCGGTTCCAGGGCCCCGGCAATTATCGTGTGAAGCTTAAGATCATCGATCGCAGTACCTGCATTGAAGAGGACAGTACTTTTGTCGATATTGAAGTATTTGAACCACAGATCACCCTCCCGGGTGACGACCTTCTCTGTGAGGGCGAATCATTTAACCTGCAGGTATCGGGAACGACTTCGGTGATCTGGCGGGATATGGAAGGGACGGTGGTGTCCACTCAATCAGATTTTACTGGAACCCCTGCCGAATCGATAGAATATTCCGTAGAGGCCTATTTTGAGCAATGCCTGGAAACTGATACACTACTTATGGAGGTGATCCCTGATGAAGGAATTGAGGCGAGCTTCGAACGGGACTGTAAAACCGAACGTGAAATACAATTCTTTTCCGAAACTGATGCCGACCTGGAATTTTACTGGGATTTTGGTGATGGCGAGACTTCGGAAGAACAGAGCCCGGTGCATGTCTATGGGGCCGACGGGCTCTATGATGCACGTTTCATCGCCCAACGGGAGCATTGTGAATTCATTAGCCAGATGCCTATCAATGTGTATGAGATCAATGTACCATCGGTATTTACACCAGTCAATCTCGATACCAAAAATGACACTTTCCAAGTGATAGGGACCGAAGAGATATCACTCGAAGTATTCAACCGCTGGGGGAGGAGTATCTATTTTAGTGAAAACTACCAGAATGACTGGACTGGGGATGACGTGGAGGCCGGTACGTACTATTACCTGGTTAAAACCGAAAATGAGTCGGTTTGTAAGGGTTGGGTTCAAATTATTAAATAATACCTTTGAGAATGATCAGGATAGTAATCATCACCATATCTCTGTTAGCGACTATGTCGTGCCAGAACACCTCCGCTGAGAGCAATTCCGAAAAAAACGTGGTGCAGCAATCCCCGCTCGTGAGCCCGGACGAATTTGCAAAGTTGAGTTCAGAAGGCAATGCTGTAGTGCTGGACGTCCGATCTGACCGGGAAGTAGCCGCCGGGATAATTGAAGGTGCTGTTCAACTCAATTTCCAGGATCCACAATTCACACAAAAACTGCAGGAACTGGATAAATCCAAAGTCTACCTTGTGTACTGTGCCTCCGGGGGTCGTAGCAGCAGAACACAGAAAGCGATGTTTGAGATGGGTTTCAAGGAGGTTTATGACCTGAATGGAGGCATACGGGCTTGGTCCGGGGCGGGCAAAAAAGTAGTTAAACCTGATTAAAGCTTCGAAGCTATTTCTGCTTTAACCATTTTCAGGGCCTCAGGACTGACTGATGGATCAATAAATACTTCCAGAATAGCCATTTCTTTAGTTCTCTTCAGCTTATTCCAGGCTTCTTCAAAACTTTTACTATCCTCTGATCGGAAATAGGGTAGTCCGTAATCTTCAGCAACATTCTTGGCGTTTCTGGAGTGTTTTGCCTCAAAGAACCTCTCGAGCTCCGGTTGATCTGAAGGCCCGGGAATGATCCGGAATATGCCACCGCCACTGTTGTTTAAGATTACAATTTTGAGATTGGAGGGCAGCTGCTCCTTCCAGAGTGCGTTTATATCGTAAAAGAAGGCAGTATCTCCGGTTATCAGCAAATGGGAGCGTCGGTCAACCAAAGCGTGTCCTATGGCAGTACTGGTACAGCCATCAATCCCACTGGTTCCACGGTTGCCATTGAATTCAACCATATCAGAATACTGGAAGAAGTTGGCGTACCTGACAGGCATACTGTTGGAGAGGTGCAGTACTTCAAAGCTTTCGATATCAGCAGCGATTTCTTTCATCACTCCAAACTCACTGTATTCCCCAAACCCCGCAATCGAAGTACCTGCAATCGTATCATACTTCTTCCATTGGTTCGAATAATCAGCATCATTACCCTCTAAAGATTCAAGTAAAGCTTTAGCTGAACTGTTTATTCGATTCGTAACTTTACCTAAAGGTTCAGGTTGGAAAGCCGTTTCATTGAAATGGTAATGCACACAATCGTCATAGGTTCTCAATAGCAGCTTCAGGGATTTACTGATCACGGATAGCCCAAAGCTTATGATTATGTCCGGCCGCAATCCTTCTCTGGCTTGCTCATCCAGTAACGGCAACCACAAATCATGATGTCTGGTAGTTGAATATTGACTGTTACTTATATGGTCTGCTACTACTGAGATGTTCCCGTACTGCGAGATACGGCTAAAGTGTTTGTTTAAATCAAGATCAGGCCGGGCCTGACCCGGTACGATGAGGACCCTGTCGGAAGTCCTGACCAATTGGAGAAGATCTTCAGGTATGTTCGAAGGAGGGTGCGTAGGTAAATGGGCAGTAACTTTGTCAAATGGTAGCGGAAGCGAAGAGTAAAAGGGCTCCCTGACCGGAACATTGAAATGCACAGGTCCCTTTGGAAATTCAAGTGCATATTGGATTCCTGAATGAAGGGAATCGTGAAAAGACTCCTTGTCATTTTGTTGATCGGTGGAAACCTGTAGTTGATATTCTGCTTTGACGTGATGACCATAAATGCCGCTTTGTCGAATGGTCTGTCCATCGAGATGGTCGATCCACTCCGGGGGACGGTCTGCTGTAAAGACCAATAGTGGCGCATTGGTATAGTAGGCTTCAATAATGGCAGGGGCGTAATTCACCCCGGCGGTCCCGGAGGTACAGGCCAGTGCTACAGGTTCTCCCGTGGCCTGGCTAATGCCCAGGGCCGTAAAAGCGGCAGATCGCTCATCATGCACGACGTGGCAGGTAATGTCCTCGTGACGTGAGAAAGACATCATTAGCAGGGCATTGCGGGAGCCCGGACTGATGACCGCATGCTTTACGCCGTAGGCTGAGCAGTATTCTGCGATATTGAATACATCCCCGTGATTCACGATTGGAGAAGGATCTTCCGCAAGGTATCGAACTTGTATTCCGTTTCCTCCAGTTCTTTTTCAGGATCAGAATCTGCTGTGACTCCCGCTCCCGCATAAAGCTTGATCCCTTCAGTCACGAATTCAAGGCACCTCAGGTTCACGAAAATGTCCGTGCTGGAATTGACATTTACGGGTCCAAGGTACCCGCTATAAAATCTACGGTCCAGGTGTTCGCTTTGCTTCAGGAATTCCAGGCTTTTCTCCCGTGGCATTCCGCAGACTGCGGAAGTAGGATGGAGGAGCCTCAACATGACCGATCCCAGTTCCGGGAAATTTGTGGCTTTCATGTCAACGGAATAGGTTGTCTTGAGATGCAGTAAATTCCCCGCAACAACCGTTTTAGGACCAATCTCATCAAACTCTCTCAAACGGATTCTTTTGAAAGCGTTTATTATGTACCTACTGACCATGGCTTGTTCCTCGATTTCCTTTTGGGTCCATGCCACACTCTTCAAGTCCTGGCCCTTAAAAAGTTGGGTACCTGCGAGAGCTACCGTTTCAAATTCCTGAGCAGCTCGGGTTTTCACCAGGATTTCCGGGGTGGCACCAAGCCAGGTACCGGTTTCAGGGGAGGAAAACAGCGATACAAAGGCCTGTTCGTAGTTTTCGCACAGGTTGAGGAAGAAATCGATGACCTGTGACTCATCATAGTCGTTAACAAGGTGGGCCCTGGCAGGTACAATTTTTTCGAACTCTCCATTTGAGATTCTTTGGATACAATCTTCAACCAGTTCGAGGAAACTCTTGTCTGTTTTTTCTGTTTCACCGGCGGTCTTCCGGGTAAGAGAAATTTTCCCCGGCTCTTCCTGGATTTTTTTCATGATGCCGTCAAGTAAATCAGATCCATCCAGTGTTTGCCTGATATTGAGATCTCCGGATCCTGACTCCCACGAGATATCCGCTTTCAGGTAGTATTTTTTACCGTCAAATTCACTCATCAGGAATCCCTTTTCCATTTCTTCGAGATTGATCTCGAACACCTCTTTTACGGCGCTAAGGCTGGTCTGAAAGTGGAAGCTGTCTTTTTGGCCCGGGAGACGATATAAGGCAAAAGGAAGATCGAGCTCACATGCAGCAAATACCAACCTGCTCAGTGTTTCCTTGCCAGATTCTACCTTTACAAAATTCTTTCCTTTTGCTTCGCTCATGCTCAGTTCTTCTTTGGAATTACGGCCATGGTGAGCCGGCTTATGCACACGAGTTTATCCTGGTCACTGACGATTCGGATGTCCCAGACATGGCTAGTCCTGCCGATGTGAACAGGTCGGGCGGTTCCCGTAACCATACCCTCGGAAACAGGCCGAATATGGTTGGCATTGATCTCCTGGCCTACGGCGAAAAATTGATCCCGGTCGATCAACAGGGTGGAGGCCATACTCCCGAGGGTTTCAGCAAGGGTGACAGATGCTCCGCCGTGCAATACGCCAAATGGCTGATGCGTTCTTTCGTCCACGGGCATGGTACCCCTCAGGTAGTCTTCCCCGATCTCTGTGAATTCGATCCCTAAATGACCCACCATACAATTCTTCCTGATGCTGTTAATTTTTTCAAGACTCGTCTCTTTAGGGAACATGATTAACAAATAAAAGTTATTTTAGCGCGTCCAAAAATAGCCATTCCTTTGAAAAGCAAAAAGATATACCTCGTGCGTCATGGACAGACCGACTACAATATGAAGGGTGTGGTCCAGGGGAGTGGTGTCAACAGTTCAATCAACAAGACCGGAAAGCTTCAATCTGACGCATTCTATGCAGCATACCGGCATATTAAGTTTGACAGTGTTTACACTTCCACGCTTAAAAGAACCCAGGAATCCGTTAAGAAATTTATTGACCTCGCGCCTAAGCATGAGGCATTGGAGGGGCTCGATGAGATTTCCTGGGGCGTTCAGGAAGGGAAAGAGGTCACCGAAGAATCTGATAAGTACTATTACGGAGTCCTTGATGAATGGCGCAA
>JAHEKQ010000023.1 GCA_024638265.1 Flammeovirgaceae bacterium | reverse complement strand
AGTCTATTTGCTTCAGTACTCAATTCGGGGCTGATGGTAACAGCCAATGAGGCTATCTACGATGTGGAATGGTCGTTTAATGGTGACTATTTGTATTATTCGGTAATAGGGGAGGCAGGTATACCCGCCGATGTTATCCAGTATGATGTGAATACGGCATCTACTACCTTAACCAGTGTACTTCCTTCCAACCCATTCAGGAGCTACGGATTAAAGATGGGTGCTGATAGCAGTATCTACCACCTCTACCAGCAAAGTAGCGGGGGACCCTATTTAATGGGGAGAATCAACGATACCGATTCGGCTGCAGTATTGACTACCTATGATGCCAATGTATTTGGAGTAGCAGACTATAATGCAAAGAATTTCCCGGCCACCCTGCCGGCATTTGACCCGGGACTTTCAGTCGATTTTGATGTGTCCGGAAACTGTTCAAATGTTCCCAGCCTGTTTGCTGCGTCCATCGAGCCGGATGCCGATAGTGTTTTCTGGGATTTTGGAGATGGCAATGGTTCAAACCAGTATTCACCTGTACACACCTACCAAAATGGACCCGGATTCAATGTGTCCCTAACGGCCTTCCTGGACGGAAAACCTACCACTACTACTAAACCAGTAACAATTACACAATTCGATCTGCAGGTTACCCTGGTACAGGATACAGTGGGCTGTAAATGTGAATTCCCTGTAAATAGCGCCCTTCCCGAATGTTCGGGTGCGAGTACCTTTTTCTCAGTAACGGCCGATATACAGGGGGGTACACCTACTTCTGTGATCTGGTCAAACGGGCAAACGGGGGCTACACTGAGTCCTGACTCGGCAGGGTATTACTATGTGGTGGTAACTGACATTACCGGTTGTTCCGCCTACGCCGGTGTCAATGTCAGGGAATATGATAAGCAGGATCAGCGAGCCAACATCTGGTATTTTGGTCAAAATGCCGGACTGGATTTTAATGATACTCCTCCTACTCCCCTCGATGATAGTGCCATGAATGCCCCGGAGGGCTGCTCGGCAATATCAGACCGGAATGGTGAAATCATTTTCTACACCGATGGTGATGCAGTATATGACAAGAACCACAACCAGATATTCACGGGTCTTGGAGGGGACCCGGGTGCTACCCAATCTGCTTTGATTGTACCATTCCCCGGTGATGAAACACTTTATTACATTTTTACTACGGAAGAGGTCTATGGAGGCGGTACCTACCGCATGAAGTACGCGATTTTTGACCTGAAGCAGAATTCCGGAGACGGTGCCATCATCTCCAATGACAATCTACTCTTTACCAGGAGTACGGAGAGAATTGCTTCCCGCAATAGTTGGGTCTTAGCTCATGAGTATGGGAACAGTACCTTCAGGGCCTATCCCATAACTGGGGCAGGAATTGGCAATGCGGTGATATCGGATATCGGATCGGTACACTCTTATAATGTTGAGGAAAACGGCCAGGGATATATGAAGTTTTCCCAGACCGGGAAACTGGCCGTTGCCTTGTCTGATCCGGGTACGGCCAATTTTATCGAGCTGTTTGATTTCGTGGATTCTGCCGGAACGGTTACAAACTATAAACAAATCGACCTTCAGGAGAGCAATGGCCAGGTATATGGGATTGAATTCTCACCCGGCGGCAATAAGCTATTTGCCACCCTCCTGAATGGTGGAAATAATTTTGTGGAATATTTTATCGACTCCATTGGCAATCCCTACCTCCGCCAAAAGACCAGCGAGACCGGGCAATTGGGTGCGATACAGGCGGGACCTAATGGTCAACTCTATGTAGCAGTTGATGGTGCGAACAGCCTCGGAACGGTATTCGTCAATGAAGACACTACGGCAAATTCTACCTTTAATGCTAACGGACAAGCTTTGGCAGGAGGAACTTCAAGTACCCTTGGATTGCCGAGTTTTGTCCAAAATGTAGGTACAGCGCAGCAAACCCCCTCGCTCAGTGTGGTGGGATTATGCTTTGGTGAAACCACCCAATTCCGTGCAACCGGAACAGATATAATTGACAATTTTACCTGGTTCTTCGGTGATGGCGGAAGCGCAACAGGTGATTCCACCTCGCATACCTATGCCGCACCGGGTGATTACACTGTTTCTGTACAGATAACCAATCGTTGTGGACTGAACCTCATTCTTACTGAAGATATTACCATATCAGATGTACCAAGTCCACCAACGGTTCCTCTGACGGCCAATATTTGTTCTGCACCGGTCACCCTGACCGCTGCGAATCCCGGCGATCCCCAGTTTACAGACTATTCATTTTTATGGTCTACAGGGGAGACCACCAATACGATACAGGTCAATCAGCAGTCAATCGTTGATGTGATCATTATAAATTCAGCCGGGTGTACATCGACAGCACAAGTACTCGTTGCGGATAACCGACCAACACTCGACCTGGGCGCTGACCTGACCGTCTGCCAGGATCAAACCGTTCTTCCGCTGGATGCCTCAAATCCAGGAGCAAATTATACATGGACGATAAATGGTGCCGGCTCAGGGAACTCACAGTTTCAGCCGGTCAATACGACTGTTCCCGGAGTTTATGATTATGAGGTGACGGTTATTGATCCGCTGACCGGATGTACATTGGTGGAGAATAAGATATTTACTGTTATTGAATCTCCGGTCTTTACTGCTACAGTGACTGACTCACCGGGATGTAACGCCAATAGTGGCTCGATCAATATTGATATTACCACCACCGGCAGTTACAGCTATTTTATTAACGGACCCGATTTCAGGAATGATATTAACCAGCAGGGGCCTACTAATCTAATTAATGAGATCAATTTACCGATAGGGACCTATTTTGTAACGGTGCTCGATGAAGTGAGTGGCTGCCAGGTGACCCAGTCAGTAACCATTAACGATGTAGGATCTACTATGGTGATCCCCAACCCCGTATCCAACCCGGGTTGTGGATTGGTGGAAGTGACGGTGGATATTAACAATGGAACCTATAACGGTACTCTCGGATTTAATTACACCCTTACTAACCTGGATAACACAGCGATCACCAATGGCAGTGCTGCGGTAGAACCGTTCAACACGGTGGCGGTAATCCCGGGTAATTATACCTTGCTGGTTGAGGATATAGCCACAACCTGTACCGAATTGGTGGGACCGTTTGTAATAACAGAATCTGCCGTAGCCACCCTTACTGTGACGTCTGATGAATGTGCAGATCCTGTAACGATCACCGCCAACTCCAATGCCACTACCCCCCAGTATGACTGGGTCGGCCCCAATGGATTCACTGATACGGGTGCCGTAATCAATCCGCCGGAAACCGGTGATTATACAGTAACAGTTACTGATCTCGCGGCTGCCGTTTGTCCTACTTCAGAAGTAATTTCGGTTATCGTGGAACCCTTTGATCCGGTAATCAATGTGATCGGGGATCCATGTTCGGGTTCCGTTACACTAAGCGTTGATCCATCTTCGGGAAATTACAGCTACCTGTGGACCGGTCCTGCCTCAGGAGGTCAATCCCTTGTTATAGGTCCGGCTGAATCGGGCAATTATTCTGTGAGAGTAAGAAATCAGAATACCGGTTGTGAAAAGGTAAGTCCGCCAATAAATGTGGTCGTAACAGACCCGGTATCGGTAACCCTTTCATCCACCCTCGCTTGTGATGACGGCAATCCCTTCCAGATTACTGCTACTGCATCTCCGGGAGTGAATTTTCAATGGAGTAAAGATGGAGTAATTGTTACAGATTCGACCTCGAATACATTCAGCAGTATTGATGGCGGCTTGTTTGAAGTGGAAGTAGAAAACAACGGATGTACGGACACTGAACAGATCAGCATCATCCTGGCGCCATTTACCGAACCACTCCTGCCTAACAGGTTGGCAATTTGTGATGATCCCGATAATCCCGACCCCGATACCCGCCAGGTCGATCTTGATGTTGGAGATTTGTTTGTAGACTTCATTTGGAAAAAGGATGGTGTGGACATAAGTACGGATCCGATTTACACGGCTATAGAATCAGGGTTATACACTGTGGATCTTATTAACCCGTTTGGCTGTCCGGCCTCCGACACTACCTTAGTGGTTACAGAATGTGATCCGATTATAAACGCCCCAAATGCCTTCAGCCCGAATGGTAATAGTCAAAATGAAGAATTCTTCATCTTTTCCACCTTTGTATCTGATGACTTTGAGATCAAGCTGTACAATCGTTGGGGGGAATTAGTATACCAATCCAACGACAGGGAATTCAAATGGAATGGTGGCTATAATAACGATGCATCAGAGCCATTACCAAGCGGTACCTATGTATATATCATAAGATTTGTGAGCATATATCAGCCTGAACGGGGGGTTCAGGAAAAAAGAGGGGGAGTGGTATTGCTGAGATAATACCCTTAAATTTGGGTATGAAAAAAATAATATTTTCCACGCTGATATTGGTAATGGTGGCGGCAGCACACATTACCTCACAGGCACAGATATTCAAAACCCAATTGAGAATCACCGTTATCGATGACCTCGGTAATATTCAGGAGGGAGCAACGGTAAAACTCTTCACCAGTGAAAAAGATTTCAAGGCAGAGAAGAATCCTATCCTTCCAGAAACCAAACTCACAAACAAGAAAGGGATAATAATTTTCAAGGAAATTGAAGCCAGGGAATATTGGGTACTCGCTGAGAAGGGAGACAAAAATAACTGGGGTGGCGGAATTAAAACCGACCCCTTGATGGAGAAAAAAGTCAACAAAATCAATATTGTTATCGACTGAGACCCGGTTGACAACTGTTGGGAAGGACATAGAGAAAGCAGCGGCAATCCTACGGAATGGAGGATTAGTTTCAATTCCCACGGAAACGGTATACGGATTGGCCGCCAATGCATTAGATCCGGAGGCGGTGGCCAGGATTTTTGAGGCCAAAAGACGGCCTACCTTCGATCCCCTGATTATCCATATTGCTGATACCTTCAGTATTACTGATTATGCCAGGGATATCCCATTGACAGCACCCTTGCTCATGAAGGAATTCTGGCCGGGCCCCTTGACACTCGTACTACCCAAGACCGAAAAAGTCCCTGACATTGTCACCTCGGGTTTAAGCACGGTGGCCCTTAGAATGCCCGCACATAAGATCACACAGGATCTTTTGAAGATATTAAACTTTCCCCTCGCGGCACCGAGCGCCAACCTCTTTGGCAAAGTGAGTCCTACACGACCTGAACATGTAATTGAACAGCTGTCAGGAAAAGTAGATTATGTCCTTGACGGTGGTGACAGCAGCGTCGGGCTTGAGTCTACAATTCTAGGTTGGAAAGAGGAAATACCTACAATATACCGCCTTGGCGGAATTACGATAGAACAAATCGAAGAAGTGATTGGACCGGTTGAAAAACAAACCCATTCAAGTTCCAATCCTGTGGCTCCCGGTATGCTTACCAGCCACTATGCACCGGGTGTAAGATTAATCATTGGTGATCCCCCCGACCCATTACCGGGCATAGGGGTACTTCGCTTTTGTGAGAAATTGATTGATTTTCCCGAAGACCGCCAATGGTTGCTGTCCGGGGAGGGGGATATAAATGAAGCAGCTAAGAATCTCTTTTTCATGCTTCGCGAATTAGACAAATTAAATCTAAAAGAGGTATATATTGAGCTCGTTCCGGAAGAGGGACTGGGCATGGCCATTAACGACCGTCTGCGGCGTGCTTCAGCGGAAAACACACAAAATAATTGATTCAGACTATGAGAACTGTAGATGATATATCATTTCAAGGAAGAAAGGCCCTTATACGGGTGGATTTTAATGTGCCACTCGACGAAAATCATAAAATCACCGACCTGACCAGGATCAAGGCTGCAGAGCCCACAATCAGGAAGATCCTCGATGATGGGGGGTCAGCTATCCTGATGTCACATCTTGGAAGACCTAAAACCGGCCCTGAAGATAAATTTTCACTTCGCCACCTCCGAGCGGAATTGACGAGCCGTTTCGGTGTTGAGGTAAAATTTGCAGGGGATTGTATCGGTGAGGAGCCGGAAAATCTGGCATCTGAATTAAGAGGGGGAGAAATACTTTTGCTCGAAAATCTGAGATTTCATCCCGAAGAGACCAAGGGAGACCTGGAATTTGCTCGAAAACTCTCTGTCCTTGGAGATATTTATGTCAATGACGCCTTTGGTACGGCACATCGAGCTCATGCTTCGACTTCCATAGTGGCGCAATTCTTCGACACAAAAGTCTGTGGCTATGTGATGAAGGCCGAATTGGAAAATGCAGAAAAGATTCTCAGCAGTGCCGACCGTCCATTTACCGCCATCATGGGTGGGGCTAAGATTGGGGATAAGATACTTATCGTAAAACGATTGCTGGATGTGGTGGATACGCTCATCATCGGTGGCGGGATGTCCTACACCTTTTCCAAGGCAAGCGGAGGCGAGATTGGAAATTCCCTTCTGGAAGCCGACAAACTGGATACGGCACTCGATATAATGGAATATGCCAAAGAGAAAGGAGTGCGCCTATTGCTCCCTGTGGACACTGTCCAGGCTGACTCATTCGATAATAACGCATCTACCCGGGTGGTTAAGACCGGTGAAATTCACGCCGGATGGCAGGGACTGGATATCGGGCCGGATACCTGTGAAATATTTGGTAATGCGGTGAGGGAATCAAAAACAGTTTTATGGAATGGCCCGATGGGGGTTTTTGAATTCCCCAACTTTGCGAAAGGTACCGTAGCGATAGCTGAGGCTGTTGTGGAGGCCACGCAAGCCGGTGGATTCTCCCTGATCGGGGGTGGGGACTCAGCTTCGGCGATCAACAACCTGGGCTTTGGCGACAAGGTATCATATGTCTCCACCGGGGGCGGGGCATTACTCGAGTATATGGAGGGCAAGGAATTACCCGGCGTTAAAGCATTGGAAGAATAAAATTGGAATTATGTTCAAAAAAGAGATTTACAAGTCCAGACGTAAGGAGTTGCTCAACCGGATGGGATCGGGAATTATCCTGCTCATCGGCAACGATGAATCAAGCATAAACTTTCCTGACAACTGGTATAGATTCAGGCAGGATAGCACGTTCCTTTATTATGTAGGGATCAATAAACCTGGAATGATGGCCTGTTTTGACGTGGATTCCGGGGAAGAATGGCTGGTAGGCGATGATATCGATATAGATACCATCATCTGGATGGGAAATCAGCCAAATATGAAGGAGATGGCGGACAGCACGTCCATCAATGGGGTTATGTCCCCTTCGGAATGCAGTGAATTCCTTCAAAAAAGACTCAATTCAAGGGAACTTCATATTTTACCTCCCTATAGGCGCGGGCACAGGAACAGGTATAAAAAGCTCCTTCAAATGGGTTGGGAAGACCTGGAAAACAAAGTATCCAGCGAGCTGATCAGTGCAGTTGCAGAGCAGCGCAACCACAAGAGCGAGGAGGAAATTGCTGAAATGCATCGGGCGGCCAATATCACCGGCCAGATGCATTTGTCAGCTATGCAGTATGCCAGACCCGGGATGAAGGAAGCCGAAGTGGCAGGATTTATTAACGGCATAGCGGTTAGCGGCGGGGGCGATTTATCATTTCCCATAATCCTCACAAAGAATGGCCAGATTCTCCATAATCACTACCACGGCAACACCTTGTCGGAGGGCGATTTATTACTGGTAGACTGTGGGGCTGAAACTGATATGGGTTATGCGGGAGATATGACCCGCACCTTTCCGGTAAGCAGCTCATTTTCTTCCCGGCAAAAGGATATCTATGAAATCGTACTGGCAGCGGAAAATAACTCCATCGATATGCTCAAACCCGGGGTGCCCTACAGGGATGTTCACTTGACCGCAGGGCGGATCATCGCAGAAGGATTAAAAAATCTCGGACTTCTCAATGGCGATCCTGACGATATCGTCCAGGAAGGGGCCCATGCTTTGTTCATGCCCCACGGCCTGGGACATATGATTGGCCTGGATGTACACGATATGGAAAACCTGGGTGAAGATGTGGTAGGATATACCAATGACTTCCTGCGCAGCCCTCAATTTGGGCTTAAATCCCTCAGGCTCGGAAGGCCCCTGGAGGAGGGATTTGCCCTTACCGTTGAGCCCGGTATTTACTTTATCCCCGAACTGATCAGGCAATGGAAGGTTGATAATAAACATACCCAACTGATTAATTTTGATGCCCTTGAATCGTGGTACGACTTCGGGGGGATCAGGATTGAAGAGGATTACCTCATCACGGCGAACGGGGCTGAACTACTCGGGGAACCTGTTGCAAAGTCCGTGAAGGATGTTGAGGAGATCCGGAAGGAGGTCCTGGCTTGAGCATTGTTATACTGGATGGCTATACAACTAACCCGGGAGACCTTGACTGGTGGCCCTTGGAGAAATTAGGTCAGCTTAAGATATATGACCGAACTTCTCCGGACCAAATCATTGAAAGGATTGAAGATGCCGAGGTTATACTGACCAATAAGACTCAAATCACCGGCGATACCATGGAGGCGGCTGTGGGTCTCAGGTATATCGGAGTGATGGCAACCGGCTACAATATTGTTGATATAGAATCTGCCAAACGACTCGGGATTACGGTGACCAATGTCATTGGATACAGCACCCCCTCTGTTGTACAGCATACCTTTGGGTTGATCCTTGAATTATTGAACCGTACCGGGGAACATTCAGCCGAGGTGAGAAAGGGTAAATGGCACGATAGTGAGGATTTCTCTTACTGGAATCAATCCATCCTTGAGCTCAGCGGTAAGGTAATGGGAATCGTGGGCTTTGGCAATATTGGAAAAGCAGTTGCCGAAGTTGCAAAGGCATTCGGGATGAAAGTGATTTCTTACCACAAGCATCCTGAAAGAGACCGGACTCCCGGGGTTGAGTTTGTGAGTATGGATCAGCTTTTATCAGACAGTGATATCATCTCACTTCACTGTCCTTTACGGGAGGAAAATTACCATTTGATGGGGAATGACCAGTTTGCTCAAATGAAAAACAGCTCACTATTGATCAACACGGCAAGAGGGGGATTGGTAGACCATGATGCCCTTTTGGAGGCGATAGAGGCAAAAAAAATAGCCGGGGCTGGTTTGGATGTCTTGGAAAGAGAGCCCCCAGAGGCTTCGATAAAGATCGATAACCCCAAACTCGTTGTAACGCCACACCAGGCCTGGGCGTCACTGGAATCAAGAAAAAGGCTGATTGAAGGACTGGCTGAAAACATTAAAGATTTTAAAGCAGGAACACCTAAAAACGTGGTAGCCTGAACAGTTTGTCTGACTTTTACGTAAACAAAGAATAACCATGAAAACTCTCATCTTACTTATAACATCCATATTCATCACCTTACCCAAAATGGACAATTTGGGTCCATCACATTTGTGGGGTGCCTGGGAAACCGAAATCGAGGCTGACGGTAAAAATGCCAGGGTAGTCAAGATCTTTACCCCCAATTATTTCATTACCTCGGTATATACTTCTTCTGAATTTATATCAGCATCAGGAGGTACCTGGGAAATGAAACCAAATGTGCTGGAAGAAACTTTTGAATTCCATACGGAGAATTCAGATATGGTCGGAAAGACCAATACGGTGAAAATGGAGGAAAATGGAGATGTGATCCATACGGAATATGAAGGACAGAAACTCACCTGGAAACGGATAGATGATGGAAAGTCTGACCTGGCTGGAGCGTGGAGGATCACAGGTAGACAGAGAAATGGCGAAATGAGCCAGATGAGGATGGGACCAAGGAAGACATTCAAAATATTATCGGGCACCCGGTTTCAATGGGCGGCATACAATGTGGAGACTAAACAATTCTCCGGTAGCGGGGGTGGTACTTATACCCTGAAAGACGGAAAATATACCGAGAATATTGAAGTATTCTCCCGGGATAATAGCAGGGTAGGAGCTTCGCTGGAATTCGATTATGAAGTGAAGGGGAAAGAATGGCACCACTCGGGATTGAGCAGCAAAGGATCACCCATTTACGAAGTTTGGACTAACCAGGATAAGTAATCGAAATTTAAAAGAAAAGGGCAAAAAGTAAGGATGCTCCGGTCAAGAGCATCCCCAAGGTCAAAAACTCAAAATAAATAGGATTGAAAATTTACCCAATTTCGGTTGTGCTAATATAGGAAAATTTCGAAAAGACGATAAAAGTCTGTTAAAAAATTTTCAATTAAAGATTTGCCCACAGGTAATCTTCCACTGCCCAGGTTACAAAATCCCTGTCCGATTTTGAACAAAATTGTATTATAACCGTACAGTTAATTGGTAAAAAGTGCCTAAATTGAGCCCATTGATGCATGGCATCATTTTAGACGTCGTGTAAGAAATCTTATCAATACCACCGTGGAAAATAGCTTAGGAAAAGTCCTCATGATTGATGATGATGAGGATGTCTTGTTGGCAGCGAAACTTCTGCTTAAGAAGCATGCGCACCAGGTAATCATAGAAAAAAACCCGAAAAAGATTCCTTTTCTCCTTAATAATGACACTTATGATGTCATTTTGCTGGATATGAATTTTAGTAAGGATATCACTTCGGGCAAGGAGGGATTCTACTGGCTGGAGCAGATCCTGGAGAAGGATCGGGACGCGGTGGTTATCCTAATCACTGCTTTTGGGGATGTTGAAATGGCGGTGAATGCTCTAAAAGCCGGTGCTACTGATTTTGTACTCAAACCCTGGCAGAACGAAAAGCTGCTGGCAACCATCAACACGGCGATCAAGCTAAAAAAGTCATACCGTGAGGTAGATAAACTAAAGAAAGCGAAAGAGCAACTTGAAGCGGACCTTAACAAGCCATTCAGGGACATCATTGGGAACAGCAAACCCATGATGAAGGTGTTCAATCTCATTGATAAAGTGGCCGATACCGATGCCAATGTGCTTATACTGGGAGAAAACGGCACAGGCAAAGAGTTGGTGGCCCGTGCTATTCACCTAAAATCACAACGAAGCCAGAACGTCTTTGTTTCGGTTGACATGGGAGCCATAACAGAAACCCTGTTTGAGAGTGAATTGTTCGGTCATAAAAAAGGATCATTCACCGATGCGCATGAGGACCGGTCCGGTCGATTTGTGATCGCCAACCAGGGGACCATTTTCCTTGACGAGATAGGAAACCTGAGCACCCCACTTCAATCCAAGTTGCTTACCGTTCTCCAGGAACGTCATGTAACACCTATAGGGAGTAATGTAAGCCTCGATATTGATATAAGATTGGTCTCCGCAACCAACATGCCCATTCACGATATGGTAAATGAGGGTACATTCCGGCAAGACCTCCTGTACAGGATCAATACTGTAGAGATTCGAATTCCCCCCTTGCGGGACAGGATCGACGACATTCCCTTACTGACCAATCATTTTCTGATGAAGTATGGGAAAAAATACCGAAAGCCGGTAAAATCGGTATCGGAATCGGCAATGAAAAAGCTCCAACTTTATACATGGCCCGGAAATATCAGGGAATTACAGCATGCCATAGAACGCGCAGTGATCATGAGCGACAAGGATGAAATTAATGCTGAGGATTTCTTCTTCTTGAGTCAGACCGTCGAGTTCGGATCCAATGGAGACCAGGCAAACCTTAATCTTGACGAAGTGGAGAAGAATACAATTCTGAAGGCCCTGAACATGTATGACGGTAATATTTCGAAGGCTGCCCGGGAGTTGGGGCTGACCAGGGCTTCCCTTTACAGGCGACTGGAAAAGCATGGACTTTAGAAATCCACGCACCAACTTATTAATCAGGGTGGCACTCTTAACCCTTACTCTTCTCTTAATGGTTACCAGTATCCTTGAGGAGGGGGGAGCCATTATTGGCCTGTTTTTCTTTGCTGCTGCTGCGCTACAAGTCTTTTACCTCATTAAATACCTCGAAGAAAAGGAAAATGATGTGACAGATTTTCTGAAATCCATCGAATTTGATGACTTCTCTTTTAATTACAGTACCGGGTCTGGGAATGAAAATCTCAGCAGGCTGAACAGGGAATTCAACAAGGTCTTTGAAAAGCTGAGAAAGGTGACCAGGGAGAAAGAAGACGAGTTCCAGTACATGAAGAACATTGTCTCACATGTTGGTATCGGGCTGATCACTTTCGACCGGAATGGAGATGTACAAATCATAAATACAGCTGCGAAAAAGCTGCTCAAGATCAATAATCTGGAAAATATAAGTGAACTGGGGACATTGAGTCCGAACCTCGTGGACAGCTTCAACCGGTTGAGGACGGGTGGCCGGGACCTTGTAAGACTGGAAATTGGTGGAGACATTATTCAATTGGCCATTTATGCAATCCAACTCACATTGAGGGGAGAAGAATTTAAGCTGGTTTCCATACAGAACATTCAGAGTGAACTGGAAGAAAAGGAAATGGAAGCCTGGCAGAATCTCGTCCGGGTACTCACCCATGAAATAATGAATTCCATTACTCCGATTACTTCACTGGCCAATACCGTGGAAGAAAGCCTTCCTGAGCAGGAAAAAGAAGTAGTGAAGATGCCTGCCGAAGATCTTGAAGATGTTGTGTTGGCTATTCAAACTATTAGAAGAAGGGGCGAAGGTCTAATGCGTTTCGTACAGGACTTCCGCAACCTGACCCATATACCGAATCCCAAGACCGAGGAGATCAGCGTCACCAAACTGATCGAAGAAGTCACTACGCTTCTGAGAAATGAAATTAATGAATCCGGAGTAGAGCTCACCATAGATATTCAGCCGGCCAATATGGTAATACAGGCAGACAAAGGAATGATCTCACAGGTCATGATCAATTTGGTGAAGAATGCCGTGCAGGCATTTGATGAAGATAGTGACAAATCCATTACTATCACCGCCTATTTTGGTGAGAAGGCAAGGCCGACCATCAGCGTAAGGGATAACGGCCCGGGTATAGATGAGGAAGCCCTTGAGAAAATTTTCATCCCGTTTTTCACCACCAAAAAATCAGGTTCCGGCATCGGGCTCAGCCTGTCCCGGCAGATCATGAGAAAGCACCAGGGAACACTGGGTGTAAAGACACGGCTCGAAGAGGGCACCGAGTTCCTGCTCAAGTTTTAATTACTGCTGGGATTACTTTCAATTTTTTATAGTTTTGGTCAACCATAATTTCCATGGACGATATTAAGAATAGAATTAAGCAAATACTTATTGATAAACTGGGAATCGTTCCTTCCGAGATTACCGATGATGCCAACCTGGTGAAGGACCTTGGAGTGGATTCCCTTGATTACGCTGAACTCGTACTGGAGTTTGAGCAAACATTTAATATTAAAATCCCCGATGAAGATGCGGAGCAGCTTGGGACTATTTCTGATGCAGTGAAATATATTGAGGCGAAACTGGGATAAAATCTATTGAACATATGAGGAATATTATTAGGTCAGGTTTTTGGCTGACGACACTACTAGTACAACTTTCCTGCCTGGATAACAGTGATCTGATCCAACCGGATGATGTAGAGAAGTGGGTTACCATCAAATCAAATAATGGACTCGCAGGTAATGAAGTATTTTCTCTATACGAAGACAGTGACGGCAAAATCTGGATGGGAACGGTATATGATGGTGTTACTGTCTACAATGGGAATAGCTATACCAGTTATGATATTTTTGACGGGCTAACCGACAATACCATTCTAGCCATTTCCGAATGGGAGGGATTCACTGTCCTGGGAACATTCGACGGGATGAGCTTCTTTGACGGAAGCGACTGGTACCAGTTGACCGCCCAGCAATTCGGGCTTTCCTATTTCTATGTATACAGTGTATTGGGAGATAGCAATGGAAATTTATGGTTTGGAACCGATGATGGACTTTGGCGTGCCGATGATACTTCGACTACTGACCTTTATGATTTCGATTGCTGGGAATGTAATTGGGTAAATGTGCTTTTTGAAGATTCCAAGGGCGAGGTATGGGCCGGTACCGATGGGGGACTCAAGAAGTTCAATGGCAATAACTACACTCTTTGGGATACCAGTAATGGCTTGAAATCCAATTATGTGTATTCGGTTTACGAAGACTTCGAAGGGAATCTCTGGATTGGATACTTTGACTCCCCTTACATCACAAAGTTTGATGGGTCTGATTTTGAATCCTATTATTTGGCAAATGACCTGGCCAAGGAATTCATTGTTCCTATTTCTCAAATCACACAAGATCGGGATGGTTTGTTTTGGATTGGACTTGAGGATACCGGGGGACTGGTTCAGTCTGACCTAAATTTCTTCAGATCATTCAACACGGAGAACAGTGATTTGACCGGTAATAGTATAACGGATATCATTAGGGACCGCGATGGTAATATTTGGGTCTCAACTTATTTTAATGGAGTGTCTAAATACATCGTGAAATGAGAATTCTTGTTATTTTCCTTTTATTCTTATCTACTACAGCTTTTTCACAGTCCAGGGACTCCCTGGTATATAACCTGAGAAATATTGACTGGCCACTCGTTCCGCTTAAAGGTCAAGTCAAAGCTCAACTCGGAGCCGACTACAGTCTTGGTAGCCGGGGTTACGATTCTGAGGGGAATAAATTTGTTCTGATAGATCGGCAGGAGGCTTACTTCGCAACAGCCGTATCGGCAAATATTCAGTATGGAATCACGGATTTTATTGCGTTGAGGTCCTCAATAAGGCATATAAACGAATTACGGAGATTCGAAACAGTTTCAATTCAATCTGAGGAGGTCGATGGTCAACTTTTTGTCCAGAGCATTTCTGCAATGAGTGAAGTGAAAGGATTTGATGACCTGGGATTTTCCCTGGACTTCAAGTTTCCGCCCTCATTGAAAAAATATGATATCATCCTTTCGGCAGGCGTACTTTTGCCCACCGGTAACTCCGGTTTTCAGCAACCCTTAAACAGAAACTCAAGTGAAAGTGCGGGTACGGAGGAAATTGTTTTTCACGATATTACCAATCCGGGCAATGGAGTCCTTTCCTATAATTTTGGTGGTGCAGTGAAAGTGCGGGGGGCAAATATCGCTGCCAGTATTTTCGTAGACTATATACTTCCTTCATCAGAATCGAAAAACAGCTACTGGACCTACACATTAGATGGTAATGATTACAATTACACATCCCGGGAATATGATGTACAGATGCCCGAAAGGCTCGATCTGCAGGGATTGGTGGAATACCAGGTCAACCCCTTTTTTAATGCTTTTTTAGGATTTCAAAAATTGAGTTCCAGGGGCGGATGGGAGCAACCTTTCGATAATAAAATTGCCCTGCTCAACACCAGTGTGACCAACCTGAACCTGGGACTGGACCTTATTTCATCTCCGAATTTCTGGCTCCGGCAGATGATTTCCATCCCGGTAGGAGGAAAGTCAGAAATTGCACCGGTCGTTTTTTCCACATTGATCACTTTTAATAAATTTTAAATGAAAGGAGCAGTTGTATTATTAATCGTAACTCTTTTTAGTTCAGTTCATCTTAACCTTTTAGCCCAGGATGAAGAGTCAATCCTGCCCGCCGAAATAAAGAGAAGGACTGTAGTTAACGAAGTTTTATCATTGCCCAAAGGCTATTTTGCAGTAGGGGGATCCCTGGTACTTCTATCATTAAATAAAACCTTTGACGAAGACGGGAATAAAATTGTAGATCCTAGCAACCAGACCTTAAACGGACTTTACAGCCTAACGGCCATTACCTATGGGATTACTGATCGGATTGAGACAGAAGTCTATCTAAATTTGTCCTCTCAAAGGCGAATAGGAACTCTATTGGTTGAATACCCGGGGGGAGTGTATAGCCAACGCGTAGTAAGTGAGGTGCCATTAAAAGGAATTGGTGACATGGAAGTTAGGTTAGCCTACCAGTTAATTCCAGCAGATGCATTCGGGTCTGGTTTAAAAGTATCAGCAGCAATAGGTATACCTACCGGAAAGGGGGATTTTTCAGAACTTGAAGATACTTCTTCAAAATTTAATTTCAGTGCTCCAACGGGTCTAGGTGAATACTCCCTCACACCTATTTTAAGGTACAGGAAAGTCTTTTTTCCTTTTTCCGCCGAAATCTATCTGCAATACAGGATACCCTTTGGAGGTAATAAAGTGTACATCGTGCAAGGTTTAACCAGTACCCTGAGGGAATATGATTTTATAGGCCGAAAAATATTCTCTGCCACAGCTTCTTTTAATTTCCAACTGAACGATTGGATGGCTTTTCGCCATGGCCTGCTTTATATGAATCAAAAGCAGGAAGTGGTTGAGGGTTACAATCCTCCGATCGGGGACACTCAGCTACTACAGTATTTCCCTTACCTCAGTTTTCAATTGGGTCAATTCCGAATAGAACAAGGGATGAACATTCCATTAGGTTTAAAAAATGCCCCCGCTAATTTGGGTTATTTGATCCTGACTAAATACATATTCTAGGTTAACAGAATAATAATTCTACCGGGGGATTCAATAGATTTTGTGGACTATTGTTCATGTCCTCAATAGTACTATTCGCCACGTTAAGAGCCCAATTTACTTAGATAGCCAAAATTATTTCGTAACTTCTTACGCATAGATTGAGTCGCCATGGGAAAATATCGATTTTCCATTTTGGTATACTCACTTCTTATATTCTTAATTGTAGGTTGTGAGGATACCTCAGATCTCATCCAACCGGAAGAGGTGGATCAATGGGTAAAGATCGACCAGTCCGATGGCCTCCCCTCAAGTACCATATGGACCATTTACGAAGACAGCAACAATGATATCTGGATAGGGACCTTTGACAGTGGGATCTCCCGCTTTGACGGTAGTAGCTACCAGTCTTTCGATATTTCCGATGGACTTGCAGATGTAAGTATCCTGTCTATCACGGAATACCAGGGTAGTATGATTGTTGGCACCTACGATGGCTGGGCGTATCTCGATGGAAACTCCTGGTATGCGACCACTGCTGCCGATGTAGGGGCCGGTGACTTTGTCGTATACGCACTCCTTTCAGACACGCAAGGCAGGTTGTGGATGAGTCATGCGGGCTACGGCCTATGGGTTTTTGACAATGGCTGGTCCTTTTACCAGGACAATTCCTGTATAAACTGTAATTGGGTGAATGATTTCTTCGAAGATTCCAATGGGGTGATTTGGAGCGCTACCGATGGAGGCTTGCGGAAACATACGGGTCCGAATAGCTACACTCTTTATACTTCTGCCAATGGAATTCATGGAGACCGCCCCACTCATATTTATGAAGATAGCCGGGGAAATATATGGATAGGATACAAGGACAGTCCTTTTGTCACTAAATATGATGGGAATAGTTTCGAACCGGTCTTTCTTCGAAATGATAATTTCATTGATTTTAATATTGAGATTACAGGAATTGTTGAGGATCGTAATAAGCACATGTGGTTTACCACCCTTGGATTGGGGGCGATCAGTACTGATGGACTCACATACATGCCCTACTTTACGGATAATAGCGAAATACCAAGCGATATTACAACGGAGGTAATAGTAGACTCGAAGGGAGATTTGTGGATTGCCACTTTCAGTGGAATATTTAAATACATATCGCCATGAAGGCGTTTGGCTTCATAGGGGTATTCTGCTTTCTGAGTCTTGTCACATATTCACAGGCCTCCGATTCTCTCCTGGTAAACCTCAGAAATATGGACTGGCCGCTGGTGAATTTTAAGAACCAGTGGCAGGCAGAGCTCCTGTTTAACATCGGGGCAGGATTGACAGCGTTTGACAATGAGGGAAGGAAATATTCTTTGGATGATTTTGGTGAGACTTATACCCGTTTTGATTATGGATTTTCTCTGAGTTACGGTTTTACGGATTACCTAGAGTTTAGCATGAATATATTTGGCCAAAACATAGCTTCAAGAAAAGAATCCCAGGTATTATTTTCTGCTTTAGGTGTCCAGAACGTATCGTACTTATATGAAACCCAGGGCCTTGAAGATCTTCAGATTTCCGCACGCTTGAAATATCCTTTTACACTCGAAAAGTATGACATTGTGGTGGGTGCTGGAATTTGGTTGCCTTTAATGGGTTATGGTGAACAGGAACCTCGGCATTCTACAGAGGCGCAAACAGATTTTGAGCAAGTGACATATAGTTATCTAACAGCCCCCGGCTCAGGTACTGCAGGTGTATTTTTTACAGGTGGTGGTAAATACAGGTGGTCCGATATGGCTGTTGAAATAATGTATACGCAAGGTATGCCTGTGGGAGATGGTTCAACAAGCCAATGGTTACATCAATATCAAAACAATAGTTTTGAATATGAGGAAAATAAATATCCGACTCATTTTCCATCATTTATTCAATCATATGCTAAGATTGAGTTACAGGTTAACAAGTTCTTCTCCACATATCTTGGCTATAGCTATGAAGCAAGATTTGCAGGTTGGAAGCAAATAGGAACAAAAAAAGTAGCTACCAAAGATGAAATATCTAATCGTCTGCTATTCGGTGGCAACTTGATTGCCTCTACCAGAATATGGTATCAACAGGAATTCGGCTATGTGGTATCGGGAAGAAATATCAATCAACCTATCCTACTGAGGGCAAAATTGATTTTTAACATTTTCTGAAATGAGGAGGATTATAACCGTAGCGCTACTCTTATACTCATGGACTTTAACCGGGCAGGAAAACCAGGTGATACCCGGTGAGATTAAGTACCGAACTTTCGTTAATGAACCCTTAACGCTTAAGAAGGGATTTTTTGTTATTCAGAGTGCATTTAGTACCACCATTATTGATCAATTATTTAATGATTCAGGGGATAAAGAATATTTTACTGATAATCTGTGGGCTTCGGGAATTTTGATTTTTCCGAATATAAATTATGGTTTGTCAGATCAAATTGAGCTGGAACTATCGACTTCTTACGAGTCTACGGTTGTCCGGTCATCTTCAGAATTCACCATCCCAAGCAGCTATTATGCTGTGATCCAGGAAAGTCGTGGAAAAAGAGTAGGACTCGGAGATATTTCCCTGGGAGTACATTATCAACTGATTCCAGAAAATATTGCTGGTTCTGGACTGGTTTCCACCTTAAGAGTTATTCTTCCCACAGGTAAGGCGGGAATTCAGGAACAAACAGATACTGCAGGGTTATTTGAAGTGAAAGAAGGTATTGGTACAGGGGCCCTTGGGTTATCGGGAACAATATTATATCGAAAAAGCTTTTTCCCCTTTTCTACTCAGTTATTTTTTGACTATAAGTATGGTTTCCGAGGAGAAAAAGTTTTTTATGCCGGCGATGTTTCGCCTTCAGAATTTCAGGGATCCAGTTATTATTCTCTTACTGCCAATTTTAACATTCAGCTTAATGATTGGATCGCATTGCGGCAGCAATTATTTTACAGCCAGAATAAACGTGAACGCTTGTTGACGGAAGAAGCTGAATCAACCTATTTGCTTCAGTATACTCCCTTCGTTAGCTTCCAGATCAAGAGTTTCCGTGTGATTCAGGCATTTGGATTACCCTTAAAAGGTAAGAATACCGGTGCTGATAAAAACTTTACGGTAATTCTGAGATACATTTTATGAGGAGAATAATTTTAGGAGCTGTTTTAATCTCGTCCCTGTTCATTTCATCTTGCACCACCCCATCCATCATGGCCACCCGTGCTATAACGATGGGCGATCAATACAATAATTTAAATGATTATAATAACGCCATACTTCAATACGAAGAATATTTGCGACTGGCGCCAACCCTTGGCGTATACAGGAACCCGGCCATGGAAGCCAATATCCTCAGGCGACTGGCCCATGCTTATTCAACACAGGGGAAATACGAGATTTCAAAGGATAAACTAGTCCAGGCACTCGCAATAGATAATGATCTTCCAAACAATAAGCTCAATGTTATCGAGGATGAAAGGCAATTGGGCATCGTATATTCCTACCTCGGAGAATACGACAACGCATTATCGTATCTACAATCGTCAATAAGTTCTTCAAAAGGCCTGGAATCGAGCTTGAAGGATGACCGCAAACTCCTGGTCGCGGATACTTGGCTTTCTCTTGCTCAGGTAAATCTCACCCTAGGTAATTATACAGAGACGCGTGAAAATATTGAAATAGCGAAGCAGATCTATGAAACTATTCGTGGGGAAGTAAGGGGAATTATTGAAACGGACCTGTTAAGGGGATTGGTTCACCTGGAGTTTGGTGAAATAGATGATGGAATAATAAGGATTAATAATAGTAGGGATTTAGCTACTGCTCAAGGGTTCACAACTGCCCGACAATTAAACGCATTGGCAAATGCCTATTCACTAAAGGGACTCCTGGAAGATGAGCTCAAGGTGAGACTCGATGCACTCAAAGAAGCGGAAAAGTCCTCAATATTGCCGCAGATTATCATGGCCAACATTAAAATTGGGGATACCTATCAAAGTATCGGCGATAAGGAAAAAGCCAATGAATATTACAGGAAAGCCTTGGATATTCAACAGAATTCAATTGGCTCATCAGCACAAGTGCCTTCCATTAAAATGCGAATGGGCGATATGGATGCTGCCAAAGATTACCTCGCACAAAGTAATTCGAATATTGGGGCCGGCACTGCCTGCCTGAGACTGGGTGATGGTGAACTTGCAGAGGGCAACAGGGATGAAGCACTCAAGTTTTATCTTCAGGCAGCAGAACTTCTTGGTAGTACCAGTAGCCGGGAAGGGCAGGCCCAGGCAGCTTTGAAATTAGCTTCACTATACCTGGAGACGGATGAGCTTGATAAATCAGAGGAGTATGTAGAAAGGAGCATTGAATTCAGCGTAAAGCAGGAGACCAACTGGCAGGCACTACTGGTCAGGGGCCGGCTGGAAGAAAAAAAGCAAAACTACCTGCAAGCCCTGAAATATTATGAGTCATCGGCAAGCATTGTTGAGGGTATTCGGGGAAACCTGACCCTTGAGGAATTTAAAACGAGTTTCCTTAACGACAAAGCAGCCGTATTCGATCATCAATTGAATCTTCTTATAAAACAGGAGGATCTTTTCGAAGCAGAGGGATACAATCCCAGGGAAATGGCTTTTACCATAAGTGAAAAGGCGCGTGCGCGAACTTTTCTTGATATGGTCTCAAATAAGAAAATTGATGCAAAAAGCTCAGGGGACGAGGCATTGCTTAACAAAGAGCTTGAACTCAGAAAAAAGATTGAAAAGCTGAACAAGGAATTGCAGCGTTCCAATAATCGAATGATGCGGTTGCAGCTGAATGATATCACCGATGAATACCTCGACTTGCTGGATCAGATAAAACTCCAAAATGCATCCTACAGTTCAATAGTTTCTATTGAACCGTCCTCCCTGGCAGAAATTCGAGAAAAACTACCGGCAGATGCTGCACTGATTGAATTCTGGTTGAGCGATTTGGGTTCTTATGTCTTCATTCTGACTCACGATAAGCTATCGGTCCATCCTACTGGTTTGAGTCGTAACGAGATTCTCAGAAATGTCACAGGTGCCCGCAATATGATCAAGTTCAGGACAGACGATGTCCTTGATGATGTGCTTACTAAGCTCTACGTAGCGCTTATTGAACCCATTGAGGCTGAATTGGAAGGAATAAAGACTGTAGGAATTGTGCCACACTCAAGCTTGCATTTCATGCCATTCCAGGCACTTCGAAAACCCACGGGAGAGTATCTGGTCACTGAATTCGATATGTTTTATGTGCCATCGGCGTCTGTTTTTGCCACCCAGAAGGAAGCTGAACTCAACGCGGGAAAAAGTAAATTGTTGAGTATGGCGCTGGGAGATCTGCAACTGGGAGGCTTTACAGCCCTTCCCGGGACAAAATCTGAAATTGAACATATCGGTCAGATATACGATGACCATGTGTCTCTGTTGGAAAGTGAATCTTCTGAGGGACGATTTAAAACGGAAAGCGGAGATTCCGATATGATCCACATTGCTACACATGGTACTTTCAATCGTTTCCAACCTCTGTATTCATATCTATTAATGTCCCCGGACGATGAGAATGATGGCCTGTTGACTGTAAACGAAATCTTTGACCTGGATCTGAGTTCAGAATTAGTAATTCTAAGTGCTTGCGAAACTGGCTTAGGCGATCTTTCCGAAGGGGATGAGCTAACAGGTCTGAGCCGTGCCTTTCTCTATGCAGGTAGCCCTGCTATTATTGTAAGTCTTTGGAAGGTGGATGATGCTTCGACCAGCCTACTGATGACCCGGCTTCATCAATATATAAAGGCAGGCTATCCGACGGCAACCGCACTCTCTCTGGCCCAAAGAGACTTGATGGATCGAAAATTCAGCATTATGCCGGACCGGTCCCTTACATCTGTAAAATGGTCCTCCGAACTGTCTAATGCATTCGATGAACCGAAAAGCCACCCCTATTTCTGGGCGCCTTTCGTTCTGATCGGGTCGTTCTAAGGTCATTTCCTGTAACGGTAATCCCTTAATTCCCGTAAAAAAAGAGTAACCTGAGCAAACTATGTTTCGTCATCTCTTTAAGATTACCCTTCGCAACCTTTTCAAAACCAAACTGCATTCCTTTATCAATATTCTGGGTCTTTCCCTGGGGATTGCCTGTACAGTGCTGATCATCCTCTTTGTCAAGGATGAACTCACTTTCGACAATTTTCATTCCAATAAGGAAGACCTTTACCGTCTCTATTACAATTCCGAGCGGATGGATGGTACGATGGGAAACAATACGGTCGTTCCCATGATCATGGGTCCCACTTTAATAGAGAACTACTCCGAGATTAAATATTATTCTGTCTGGCATCAATTCAGGGAACAGGTAAAGATCGGTGAGGATGCTTTCGAAGAACAGATTAACATGGCGTCGCCAGACTTTTTCAATATGTTCGATTTTGAATTAGTTACGGGACAACTTGATGGGACACTGGAAGCTCCAACCGATGTTGTGATTACAAGGGAAATCGCTCAGAAATTCTTTGCTGATCAGGATCCCGTGGGTCAATTACTCCGGATTCCTGTTGGGGATGGGGAACGGGATCTTGAAATTAAGGCTGTAGTTGAAAATGTTCCCTCCAATTCATCATTGAGATTTGATATAATAATCAGCAACCTGCTCGGCAAGGACATGATGCAGGAAGAGATGCTGAATTCGTGGAATTTTGTTTTCGCAGAGGGTTATGTAATGCTCGAGCCGGGAACCGATTCAAAAGGACTCGAATCAAGATTTCCGGACCTGATTGATCCACTATTAAAAGAAGACAGGGGAGGCAGGAAGTATGAGGTTATGCTCCAACCTTTGACCGATATCCATCTGAACAGGGAACTGGCACAGGGAATTGCCCCAGTCAGTGATGTTAAGTATACCTTGTTTCTTTCAGGTATATCCCTCCTGATCCTATCAATGGCCTGTATCAACTTCATGAACCTTTCATTGGGGAGGTCATTAAACCGTGCCCGCGAAATAGGTATTAAGAAGGTGGTGGGAGCCATAAAGATGCAGCTTGTTACCCAGTTTCTGGCCGAATCTGTAATCCTGTCAATAATATCTCTATTTGTAGGTGCAACCTTGGCATACCTGGTACTGCCTACTTTTAATGAGTTGGCAGGTAAGGAATTGAGCTTTGATTTCGGTTGGGAAAACACCTTACTCTTTTTGGGTTTGAGTTTCCTGGTAGGGCTCCTGGCTGGATTCTATCCTGCGGTGGTCATGTCAGGATTCAGACCGGTGAGTATTCTCAAGGGGAGCCAGGTAATTGGAGGGGGTAAGCAAACCCTTCGGATGATCATGATCACATTTCAATTGGTCCTGTCCATATTCCTGATTACTTCTGCAATTTTCATGAAAAATCAATTGGGATATATCCAGAACAAAAACCTGGGATTCAACAAAGAACAAGTACTGGTAGCCCCAATGACTACACCCGGATCGAGGGGGCTCATGGATGCCCTCCAAATAGGCCTGGATCGCGCTAATCTGGGTCAACCTGAAGTAAGGTCCTTGCCAGCAGTAGAAGATGTAGCAATCAGCAGCCATACATTTGGACGGGGAGGCTGGATCAGGATAGGCTTTATGGATGAAAATCAGAATATCAGCCGTTTCTTTACCAACACGGTCGATGCTCACTTTATCGATGTGCTGGATATGGAAATTGTAGAAGGCAGGGGGTTCCAGGTCGATAATGAGTCGGATAATAAACGTTCAATTGTAGTAAATGAAGCATTTGTAAAGCAATTTGGCCTTGAAAGTCCCATTGGTGACAGAATTCCCCACGATGAATTTATGGATCATGAAATTATCGGCGTAGTCAAGGACTTTCATTTTTCTTCGTTGCACAATGCGGTAGAGCCACTTGTCCTTACCATCAACCCCATGATTGTATTCAGTGGTGCCAACGATGTAAATGTGAATTCTTCCTTCGTACCTAAACTCTTTATTAAGCTAAAGGCAGGTATGGTAGGGGAGGGTTTGGATCAAATCCGTGAAAAGTGGGGAGATATTTATCCGGGAGATGCATTTAATTACGAATTTATGGATGATGCAATCCAGGCGCAGTATGAGAGGGAAGCAAACCTCGATCAGATCATCACTTTTGCAACCGTGCTTTCGATTCTAATAGGCTCCCTGGGGTTGTTTGGCCTGGCAACACTGACAATGTCGGCAAGGATCAGGGAGATGAGTATACGCAAAATTTTTGGGGCAGATCAGGGTAACTTGATTATTACTCTCAGCAGATCATATCTATTACTTGTTCTGTTAGCAACAGTTATTTCACTTCCAATCACATACCTATTTATAAGTGACTGGCTCAAAGAATTTACCTTCAAAATCGACATTGGTGTGACACCTTTTATACTTGGTTTCCTGATTATATTTGGTGTCAGTGCTCTTACTTTGACCTACCAATCCGTTAAAATCGCCTTTTCAAAACCAATCGATAACCTGAGAAGCGATTAGGGAATTATATTCTACTATTTACCCTTTATATGTTATGGAACCTCAGGAGATAATTGATAAACTATCGGAGAATGCTACCGTATTTGAAACCCTGCTATCCAATGTAAGTGATGAAGAATTTCGCTGGAAAGCCGATGAAGATTCCTGGAGCATCCTGGAGATTATATGTCATTTAAGGGATGAGGAGGTAGAGGATTTCAGGAGCCGCATAAAAGTAATTTTAACGGATCCTGGTAAAACACCCAGATCTATTAACCCGACTTCCTGGGTAACGGAGAGAAAATATTCCGAACAAATATTTGAAGAGAAATTGGCTTCCTTCCTCCGGGAAAGGGAAGGTTCCGTATTATGGTTACACTCCCTGGATGACGCGGACTGGGATGCCTATTGGGAACACCCGGAAAAGGGCCCTCAATCCGCCCGGCACTACCTGCACAATTGGCTGGCCCATGATTATTTGCACATGAGGCAGATTGTCAAGGTTCGCTACGATTACCTGGGACAGGAGGGAGGTTTATCGCTGGATTATGCTGGAAACTGGAAGTAGGTGTTTTTACCTATTTTGGAGACTGAATTCCCCCTTCTGTACCCGCTTTTGATCCTCTTGACTAAAACACACCAATATTTATAGATTTCAGTAATTATATTTAAGGACATCTCAACATTATGCGAAAGATCATATTGATAATAGCACTGTCTGCATCCTGCCTGGTAAGTGGAAATTCCCAGGGGGTGGTTGAGGAGATTTCCAATCGACTGGATAATTATATTAAATCCTACCCCCAGGAAAAGGTATTTGTCCACACCGACCGGGACATTTACAGTTCCAATCAAATGATATGGTTCAAGGCCTATGTCTTAAATGCGGCAACTCATGTCCCTATGGACTTGTCAAAAGTATTGTATGTCGAGATCCTGAATGAGAGACTAAAGCCTATTGCTGTTCGCAAGCTTTATATTGACCAGGGTTTCGCGCGCGGAAATATTCTCCTTCCGGCAGGTGCTGAAGGAGGGAATTATATACTTCGCGCTTATACAAAGTATATGCTCAACCGGGGTTCTGAGTTTATATTCCGAAAAGAGATCACCGTAATTGACCTGGAAACACCGGAATCTGTGTTGGTGGAAGAAATAGTTACCAGTGCTCAGACCAGTGAGACGGGTTCCAACAATCGAATTGACTTAAGGTTTTTTCCGGAAGGAGGACACCTGGTATCAGGACCGCTTACGGTACTGGGAGTAAAGGCCGTAGCACCAGACGGTTTCGGAAGGAAGATTTCCGGGAAGATCTTTGACGAAAACGGCGTGGGGGTTTCAAATTTTGAGACCAATGAGGTGGGAATTGGCAAAGTGGCCGTGGCAGCTTTGCCCGGCATAAATTATTTTGCACAAATAGATGGTGATGGTTTTCGATATGAACTACCCACTACAGAAGAGTCAGGCTATTTTTTAACGGCCCGGATTTGGAACGGCTCACTGACCATCCAGGCAGCGCATAACCGGGGTGTTTCAATGGAAGGATATTCTTTGCTTCTGCATACTTCCGGGATTCCCGTAGCTTTTTTCTCCGGTAAGGCGGGAATGAAGAGCCTCACTACCCGACTTTCAACCCAGGATCTTGAAAAGGGCATCCTGACCATTACATTGTTCAATAAGCAAGGACAAGCTCTTTGTGAAAGGTTAGTTTTTATAGACAGTGGGAATAAGGCTGCGATTGATGTTACAACCGCAAAATCGGAATATGGCATAAGAGAAAAAGTCAATCTTAAAGTGGATTTAAGTGGAACGGATTCGGCACAACTCTCAATGTCAATCGTTCGACCGGAGTACTTGTCCAACATGGGAGAAGTAGCCTCTATTGAGTATTACCTCATGCTCGAGTCTGATATCAGGGGATATATCGAGGATATCGGGAGATACTTTGACGAGAAAAACCTGCAAAGGGAAGAAGAGCTGGATGCACTAATGCTGACACAGGGCTGGAGAAGGTTTGACTGGGATGAGGTAATGAAAGAGAAACAGGAAATCGAATATAAACCTGAATTTGGATTGAGCATCTCAGGACGAATGGTTGATTTTTACAAGGAAGAGAAATCTGTGGAGGGGGTTGTTCAATTGTCTTTTCTCGAGGACTTAATGTCAGACCGAGCCGTCGAAACGGATCCGGCAGGAAATTTCATTTTCCGCGACCTGCAGTTTGCTGATTCTGTTACCGCGATTATTCAGGGAAGTAAATCAACCGGAAATAAGAAAAAGAACCGGGAGAAAGATAAGGACGACCCTGTAAAGATCCTGCTTTCAGAAAAGCAATGGCTCTCTGTATCGCGGTTGGATAGTTTGTATAAAACAAATCCTTCCACGGTTGGATTTAAGGACTACCAGCAATCCACCAAGATCATAAACCAGATTTACGACGCCTATAATTTCGATGATGAGACGATTGTTCTTGATGAGGTTGCCATCCAGGGGTACAGGGATACCTGGAAGGATAGTCCATTCAACCGGGGCCAGATGTACCGAACTCCGACCAGGCGACTTGTAATGGATTCCCTAAACATAGGCAACCAGTTCCGGGTGGTTGATATGTTAAGAAGACTCCCTGGAATTCAAATATTCGGAACTTTCCCGGATTACCAGATTGTGATTCGCAGTGCGGCATCTTTCCAGGTAGATGCCAGTCCGCTGATCCTGGTGGACAACGTACAGGTGGATATCCCATATCTCGCTACAATGGATGGAACTACTGTAGAGTTTATCGACATTCTTTCAACCTCGCAAGCTTCCATGTATGGAGCCCTTGCCTATGGCGGTGTCATTGCAATTTACACCAACGTGACCAGTTCAGGAGGTCGAGGTGGGTCTAATGCCCAACAAGAGCGATTGGATTGGGGGATCAGCACGTTTGAGCTTATAGGTTATCAAATACCGGATGCTTTTTATGCTCCCAGGTATGATGAGCGTTTGGAAGAACACAATAAGCCCGATTTCCGGAGTGTTCTTCATTGGGAGCCCACCATTATGGTACGAAATGGGAATCCCACAGAATTTAACTTCTATACTTCCGACGAATCAGCCAATTATTTATTGATTACCCAGGGAATCAGCTATAGTGGGAAACCTCTTCTGTCCGTAAAATCAATCACTGTAGGCAAAGAGGAATAATGCCCCGTTTTTTATAAATTACTGGGGTAAACAAACTGTAATACGACAATTTACCTGTCCTCCGGATTCCCATGCCTGATTCTCTGATATATGAGAGCAGTAAATCAAGGATTTACCTTCAAGAGGATTCCGAAAATAAACCCGTGATCCTCAAGGTGTTGAACCTGGAGTACCCGACTCCATTTGAGATTGACCAGTTTTACAATGAATATGAGATTATTAATTCACTCAATCTCAAACGGTCGAGAAATGTCCTGGGTAAAACGAAGAAGAATCATCGCCATGCCATGTTCCTGGAGTGGTTTGAAGGTGAGACGCTGGGAGAAAAGCTTCCCGATTTTCCGGGAGACTTGAGTGAAAAACTCAAGCTGGCTATCGCGATTGCTGAAGCCCTCGATGAAATTCATAAGCACAACATAATCCATAAGGATATCAACCCGGCAAATATCCTTTTCAACCCCAAATCCGGAGATGTTCGCCTTATCGATTTCGGTATTGCCTCCAATTATGATTTGAAGCAATACCATTCGGAGAATCCCGAAAGACTGGAAGGAACACTCGCTTACAACAGTCCGGAGGAAACAGGAAGGATGAATCGAAAGGTAGATTACCGGTCGGACCTATACTCTCTGGGGGTGGTTCTTTACGAGTTATTCTGTGGCCGCCTTCCATTTGACACCACCGATGCACTTGAAATGGTTCATAGCCATATCGCCGTGATCCCGGAATCACCCATTGACGCAAATTCGGGGGTTCCCCTTCAAGTATCTGCTATTATCGAAAAGCTGATGGCCAAGAAAGCCGAGGATCGATACCAGAGTGCCTCCGGATTGAAGAGTGACCTTCAAAGATGTCTGAACGACCTACTTGATTATACGGATATAGGTGAGTTTATTCTCGCCCAGGAAGATTTTTCCCCAAAATTCACTTTACCCCAAAAACTTTATGGCCGCGAGCGTGAGATTGATGCGATCATTAATGCATTTGATCATTGTGCGATGGGTGATCTCGCTACGGTTTTCATTGCCGGTTATTCAGGAACCGGTAAATCTGTACTGGTTCATGAGGTTCATAAGCCTATCACCGCACGAAAAGGGTATTTTATCGAGGGCAAGTTTGATCAGTTCCAACGGTCAGTTCCCTATTATGCCATTATTGAAGCATTTAAGGAGTTAGTAGATATTCTGCTCACGGAGAATGAGTCGAGGTTGTCCCATATTCGGGATGAAATCCAGGAGGCCCTGGGTGAGGAAGGCCTCGTACTGACTAATGTGATTCCCAATCTTGAGCATATTATCGGGGAACAACCGGAAATTCCCGAATTGCGGGGGACCGAATCACAAAACCGCTTTAATTATATCATTCGGAAGTTTGTAAAGGCTATATCTACCAAAGAGCATCCAATCGTACTTTTTATAGATGACATGCAATGGGCAGACTCAGCCTCACTTGGCATTTTCAAACTTTTGATGACGGATTTTGAGAATAAATACTTCCTGGCGATAGGAGCGTACCGCGATAACGAAGTAGGTGAGGGACACCCGTTCATGATGATGGTAAACGAGATGCTTGAACTAGGGTCTAACATCAACACTATACAAATAGGTAACCTGGATGAAAAGGACGTATCTGAACTGGTCAAGGACGCCCTTGGCAGAGACGATTCCTCTTGTAGTGACCTCGCAGAGGTAGTTTATAATAAAACCGGGGGAAACGCTTTTTTTGTCGCACAATTTCTAAAATCGCTGCACGATGACCAGATCCTTTTATTTGACACCGGGAAGAATCAATGGACCTGGGACGAAAAAGAGCTTCGGTCGACAAGCATAGCTGACAATGTGGTGGATCTCGTAGCCTCAAAGATCCGAAAATTGGATCCGGAGACCCAGGAAACTTTGACAATTGCAGCTTGTATCGGATCCGTCTTCAAACTCGATACCTTAGCGGTTGTATTGGAACTTGACCCGGTAAAAGCTGAAAAGAGCCTCAGTGATGGAATTAAGGAAAACTTTGTTATTCCCTATACGGGAAAGAAATATAAGTTCAGTCATGACAGGATACAACAAGCAGTCTACTCGCTGATCCCGGACGAATCGAGGCAGGAAATACATTATAAGATAGGCAAGCATTGGATAGATCATTTCGACAAGGATACCAGGAATGAAAAACTGTTCGACCTGGTCAACCAATGGAATCAGGCCATATCTCTCTTAACGAAGGATGAACTTGACCTCCTATCAAACTTAAACCTTGGAGCGGGTATCAAGGCAAAGGAGAATTCGGCATTTGAAAATGCTTTTGAATACCTGGGTACGGGCATCTCTCTTCTCGGGGATGATTGCTGGGATCAGTATTATGACCTTTCCCTGTCCCTTCACACTGAAGCATTGGAGGCGGCATACCTGTGCAGTTTATTTGATGAAGTGGATAGGCTGTTTGAAATAACCGTGTCTAAAACTTCCGATGTATTGGAACGCGTAAAACCCTTTGAGACAAGGATACATGCCTATAAGGCCCAAAATCGACTGCTCGAAGCAATTGAAACCGGGCTCGAAATACTCGCGGAACTAGGGGAGCGATTCCCGAAAAAGCCAAATATGTTACACGTTTTCAAGGACCTCTCCATTACTGCATTCATGCTTCGTGGAAAGTCGGAAGAGGATCTTCTTAACCGTCCGGAAATGTTGGATGAAAAGAAAAAAGCAGCCCTGCGTATAGGAGCGGATATCATGCCTTCTGTTTATTGGGCCACACCAACCCTGGTGCCTGTACTGGCTTTTCGAATGGTCCAACTGTCACTCAAGTATGGAAATTCCCCGGTAAGTGCATTTGCTTATGGCTCTTATGGTGTCTTGATGTGTGGAGTACTCGAATTCATGAAAACCGGCAATAAATTCGGCCGCCTGGCCATAGACCTCCTCAACAAACTGGATGCCAAGGAATGGAAGGCACAGATTTACGTTACCACATATGCCCTTATCCTGTTTTGGAAGGAGCATATTAAAAATACCCTTCCTCCATTGAAGGATTCATATCATATTGGCCTGGAGACTGGTGCGATCGAATTTGCTTGTGTAAATACCAACATCTATTGCATTCACTCGTATTTATGCGGCAAACCCCTGGTGAAACTCGAAGAGGAAACCCGCAATTACTCACAGAGTTATCGCCAGTTCAAACAGATGACGAACTTCTACTACAATGAAGTATATCGCCAGGCGATGTTGAATTTTATGGGGAGGTCCGAAAATCCGCTGACATTGACGGGGGAAGCCTATAATGAAGAGGAAAGGATGAAGGTGAACCTCGAAAACAATGATCAGACAGGTACATTCTTCATACATTTTAACAAGGTTATACTGGGTTATCACTTTGGGGATCATGAAATGGCCTACGAGCATGGGGTGAAAGCAAGGAAGCTATTGGAGGCCGTCCTTGCTAAATTTGAGATCCCCAATCTTCTGTTTTACGAGGCACTGAATCATATCAGACTATGGGAGGATAGTGGAGGAACGAAAGGCAGCCTGTCGAGGGCCAGGAAGAACAGGAATAAGCTGAAGAAATGGGCCAAGTCGGCTCCGGAAAATTTTGAGCACCGCTACCTCCTGATCAATGCGGAATTAATGAGAATTAAGGGAAGAAAAGGCGAGGCAAGGCTAGTCTATGACCGTGCAATTGCCGGAGCAACAAAGACCGAGTACCTGAATGATGAGGCGCTTGCACTTGAATTGGCTGGATTGTTTTACGTAGGTGAGGAGAGCCAGGACCTGGCAGAATATTACTTGAGAGCTTCCCACAATCGCTATCTGGAGTGGGGCGCAGAAGCCAAGATGAGGGAGTTGGAGAAGAAATATCCCTCATTCATTACAACGGTTTCAAGGGCTGAATCAGAATTTTCCACTACTACTACTCTCACTAAAACCTATCAAAGGGATAGTAGTCTTGATATTGCTACGGTGTTGAAAGCCTCCACCTCAATTTCGGGTGAGGTGGTATTATCAAAGCTAATTTCAAGGCTGATTGAGATTTTAGTGGAAAATGCCGGTGCTCAGAGGGGAGCCCTGATTCTTGAGGCCAACGGGCAATGGTTTGTGCAGGGCCGGTATGAGGGCAAACACGGTGAAACCAAGGTGCTTCAAAATATACCTGTGAATCCCGATGATTACCCTGAAAGCGTAATCACATACTTGATCCGAACGGGGGAGATGGTGGTGATCAATACCCCTGAGGAAGAAAAGAAGTTTAGCGGGGATAATTATATCCAGTCCATCGAGCCAAAGGCCTTGCTTTGCCTTCCCATCGTAAAACAAGGGAGGGTAATAGGGTTAATATACCTCGAACACCGGGATATGCCGGGAATTTTCAACCGAAGCAGGATCGAACTCTTACGCCTCTTGAGCGGCCAGATAGCGATTTCCCTTGACAATGCGATCTTGTACCGGCAGCTGGAACAGAAAGTTGAGGAAAGGACTGCGGAACTCGCTGAGGAAAAGAAAAAATCGGATGACCTGCTTCATAATATCCTTCCGGAGGAAACCGCTGAGGAATTGAAAGTGATGGGCAAGACCCGCCCGAGAAAATTTGATAACGTAACGGTACTATTTTCTGACTTTGTGGATTTCACAAAAACTTCAGAAAGCCTGACAGCCGAAGAAATCGTAACGGCAATTGATACCTGCTTCAGTGCATTTGACCAATTGACCAGCCAGTTCGGTGTTGAAAAAATAAAAACCATCGGCGACAGCTATATGTGTGCGGCGGGCTTGCCCGTATTGTCTTCTGATCATGCTAAGAGTGCATTTCAGATGGCGCTGGCAATGAAAGAATACATGGACAAGTTTAATAAGGGGAGAAAGCGGGAGGGACTGCCGGAGCTAAGGATCAGGATTGGATTGCATTCAGGTCCAGTGGTAGCAGGAGTGGTGGGTACAAGAAAATTTGCCTACGATATTTGGGGAGATACGGTAAATACAGCCTCCCGAATGGAATCAGCCGGTGAACCCGGCAGGGTCAATGTTTCATCAGCAACTTATCAACTTCTCAAAGACGAATTTAAGTTTGAGAGCAGGGGTAAGATCAGTGCGAAGGGTAAGGGAAATATTCAAATGTATTTTGCCCTGGATAAAAGCAGAAATCAATGAACGAAGTTAAAAGCGTAAAAAAACGCAAGGGCAATGATTCCTTCCTGGTTGGCAGGGTAATCAAGTATGACAGGATAAATGGAGAGGAGCCTGTTGAAGGGATTAAACTTCTGTTTATTGCTAAGACCCGGCTCGGCTTTTCCACAAGAAAGCTTGGGGCTGCCGAAACTCTCAGGGACGGGAGGTTCAGCCTGCCCTTTAAATTGAGAAATGCGAGGAGGTGGTCAAATAAACGACTGAACCTATATCTTTTTGAAGCCGAAAGGCAACTTGAGAATGGTCAATTTACAGGCTTCCGGTCAATCATGAAATTCCGGATTCCAAAAGGATATTTGATCGGAATGTCCTACAACCTGCGCGATATACACCTCAATGGAAGCACGACAGAAGCAAAATTTCATCTAGATCATAATCTTATCGTAAAAAAAGTCACGGATGCTGGTGATAGCGTTTGGAGAAGAAGGGTTGAAAAGTTTCTTCTCTGGTTCTATTCCAAACTTTTCGCCTGGGTCATAGCGCTTGGGCTCAGTTTCCCCAAACAGGAGAGAATGAGTCATAATAACGGGATCGCAGGGAGGGGAAGATTGAGAATTGTTGATAATCCCGAGTTCCCTGAACATGAATTCTTCCAACCGGGGAGGGAGTTTCCTATCCGGGTCAGACATGCATCTGCCACTTTCCTGGATGATGCTATGAATTGTATCAGGAGTATAGCTATTAAATTTGCCGATACGAGATTTGAAAGTCCTTTTGATCTTCAGATGAATACAGGTGCTTGGAGTTTGTTCTGGTCAGCGGCCAGTTTCATTCAATTTGCATGGTTAAGGCGGGAAGCATGGGGGGTGGAATATGTGGAATATAACAGATTGTACCCGGAAGGGCTGGAAGGTGGACAGAAGGCTGTCAGAAGACATGCGAGTTCATTTGCTAATCTTCATTACTATGCAAAAACCCCATTTCTCTTTATTGGTAAAGACGGTGTTAAACGATACGCCAAATACAGGGTGATCCCCATGGAAGACGAACCTGAAACCGGGATTTGGGATAATCCCAGCGACTGGGATATGAGTAATCAGCGCGTACTGCCTCATGAGACCCGCGGAAGAAATTTTTTGAAATACGAATATGAAGACCGTATAAAACGGGAAGGAGCGAGGTACCGCCTGCAGATTCAGCTCAGGGAAGCTTCTGAGAATGATGGCCCGGAAATCTTCAACAACATGCTTTTATGGAGTGAATTGCAATATCCGTGGATGGACCTCGCATTTTTTGAAGTGAATGAAATGTTGGATTGGGAAGAGAGCACACTTACCGCTTTTTCAGTTAGCCACATGCCAAAATCCCTGGGTATCCTACCCGCAAAGAATATCTTCGATTACAATTCATTGAACTACATGCGGAGTAAGTCCGAAATCGCCAGGAAGGCCAGGAATTTCAGCTATAAGGTCTTCGGAATGGTGCCTCCAATACCCGATAATGACAATAGGAATGTGAGTGGGTTTGGAGAGTAGGAAAGTAAAAAGTAAAAAGGCAGAAGGCAGAAGTAAAAAGTTAAAGGTGTATCAATTTTTGACGATACGGGTGCTGACTTGTTTACTGTCTTGTGAGATCGTGAGGAAATAGATACCAGGACTCAGGGACCGTAGATCTATGGAAGAGTTCACACTACGAGTGCGTGTAATGTTACCCTTGAGGTCAACAACCCTGATGTCAGCGCGGGATAAATCCAGGGTTGAATTAATCTGAACAAAATCGGTCGTTGGATTTGGTCTGATTTCCAGGTCTATGCTGCTATTCTCAAGAGCTGTGACAACGAATGGTTCTGAGAAAACCTCACAATGATCGTTGGATACTTTCAGGGTGTGTGTAGCGCTCATATTGACCATTATCCTGTCCACTGGATCGGGGTTTAACAGGATATCCTCTGCGTACCACCATCCTTTCTGCCCAGTTGCATTACGTAACTCGTCTTTCATGTTATCAAAAACGATTTGGGGAGTGATTACAAAATCAGTGTCCACTCCCTGACTTGAGGAATATTCCTGGCACCAGTGCCTCGATGTTTCGAGTCGGAAATCCATAAGGGCGGGTACGAGTTCATTGATAACTATATCGGAACCATTTCCCTCCATCGAACTTATTAGATTATCTCCTGAAAATAATGAATAGAGAATATTCTCGCGACTATCTTTTATGGTTACACTCCCTAGTAGGTTCCCACAATCCTGCGATACTTCCGTTTCGATACCGACTTCGATTGTTTTCGTTTCAAAATAGAAGCTGAATCGATCGGTCAATGCACTTTCAGGGTCATCAAAGATCGAGAAAGCAAAACCCCCGGTTTCGGATACTGTGTATTCTTCACCCGTGTAATTATCACCCAGGTAGATATCGTAGATTTCCGTAATGCTACTGTTCATTACATTCCAATTGAATTCATACTCCCCCATCCATGTATCTGAAAGCCGGAGTGGGATTTCAAATTCGCAGGCAAAACCGCTGATCCCGTTGATGGCTAGTTGATGACCGTCTGCAGAGAGCGAATACAAATTGAATATCTCATTGAACCTCTTGGTGGCGTCTGAAATATCAAAGTCAAAAGAAGCGGTATCTACGAAATGGAGATAGGTGTAGTCAGTGCGGTTGTCAGAGCTGACTGCCAGTTCAATAGCTCGGGGAGGGGAGGATTGAGCGGGCGCAGGATTATTGTAAATGACTAAAAAAAGAATACTTAAATATCCAACCCTGACCGACATTGAGTAACCAACAACTGTGAACAAACATTACCGTAGGATAATACTGAATCCCTCAATCAAAAGTACATGGTGTCAATTGGCTATACCTGTCCCAGAATGTAAGAACGGCATCTATGTAAGGTTGAAAAATAAAAAGCAGAAAGTGACTTATATATGGGTTATAACGTCTTTTTTAAGGGCTATTCAAGACCGATTCCCTGATAAAAACAAAAATATCTTCATGTATTGTTTGCGAGTATATTCAACAAAGGAGGTGAATTAGCCAAAAGATGTTCCTTTAATCTTTCGTTTAGCGTTTCTCCAATTCCTCTGCAGGCAATTCTTTTTCTACCGTTAATTCGGTTCTACGGTTTTTAGAATGGTCCTCCTCCTGGCAGTTGGCCCCGTCAGTACAACGGTTGATGATAAAAGCTTCGCCAAATCCGCGAGCGATAATTCTGGATGGATCGATACCGCGATCCGTAAAATATTTCAGGGTACTATTGGCGCGCTCTTCAGAGAGTTCCTTGTTGTATTCCTGTGTTCCCCTCGCATCAGCATGTGCCCCGATGATGAGATAATCATCCGGGAATTGACGCATGATTCGAAGCACCTTATTGAGGATAGGCCGACTGTCTCTTCTCAATGTCGAAACGTTGTAGTCAAAGTATATAACTTCCTTATCAACGAATTCTTCATCCAGGATAAAATCATTAAGAATATCCCCTTTCACGATACCGGTACTGGAAAACTCAAGCGTCTCCGGAACAAACTGTAATTTTTTGGCAGTAATTCTAAATTTCTTGTCTGGGGACAGGGGAAAGAAATAGGTCCCGCCAGGCCCGGTTAACATAGAATCAAGTTTATTATCTGTAAGATTTTCAAGAACCACGGTCGCATCTTTTATACCGGCCTGGGTTTGGTTGTCGTATACAATACCCCTGACAAACAAATCCTGGAGCCTGAGGTGAACAAGTACCGTATCCAGGTCAACGGGATTGTTCCGGGTACTCAAGCGGACTTCAGTTTCAAAGGTGTAACCCTCCCGCGATGCTTCGATTCTGAAGTCGGAGGAAAAGGGAAGATAGAAATGAAAATTACCCTCATCATCGGTCACCGTCTCCTCCATCAATTCATCTCCTTCAAAGATACTGATCGTTGCATTTTCAATAGGAGAATTATCCTGGGTTTGCAAAGCCACCCCTTGCATTACGTGCTCAAAAATGCTGATTTCATAAATATCATCAGAACCTTTCCCCCCGCTCCGGTTCGAGGAAAAATTACCATTCATGGTTTCCGGAGATAAATAAAAGGCGAAGTCATCCTGTGGTGAATTGACAGGATAGCCCATGTTGGCGACGCCGGTGATCTCCCCAACTTTTATATAGGCTTTGAAATTATCAAGGCCTCCAAAGCCACCATGACCTGTCGAGGCAAAGAAGAGCCGGTTTTGAATTCGGAGTGGATACATTTCATCTCCTGGAGTATTGATTTTAGGTCCTAGGTTGATGAAATCAGTCCATTCCCCATCAACCAGGGTGGCCATATACAGGTCATTACCCCCATATCCCCCCTGCAAATCTGAAGAGAAATATAGGGTGTCACCGGTCGCATTTACGGAACCTTGTCCAAAGGTATACCCCTGGTTATTTATAGATAATCGCTTAACCTGGCTCCAGGCATTTCCCAATTTTGAGACCTCGTATAATTGAGGCCTGGTCTTGCCATCGGTGGATTCGACTCCCTTATTGCCAATAACATTGCTCCGGGTTAATATCAGTTTATCCTCATTGGGGTAGAAAAAGACCGGCCCTTCATGATAATGGGTGTTCAATTCTTTCGAGAAGAATACTGGAGCTCCAAATCCAGAGCTATCCATTTTAACAAAATAAAGATCAAGCAAGTCTTCTTCACGCAGGTAGTCCGGATCAATGAAGGTATTGGTCCCGCGGGCGCTGGTATATACCAGTCCGCTCTCATATGGAACTGCAGCAAAATCCGAAAACGGGGAATTAAAAGGCAGGTTTTCCGTATGCATTATCAGGGAGTCTCTTTTCAGGCGGTCGAGGTTGGCTATGGTATGAATCTTAGCGCTTGTGCGTGAGTCCTCCGGATTGAGCTCCCGGTACTTTTCATACCAGTTTAATGCTTCTTCCGTTTGCCCTTCACTCAGGAGCGATTCCGCATAATTGAATTTATGAATGGGGTCACCGGCTTCCGGATTAGATTCGAATACGGCTGAATATGTTTTTACCGCGCTTTCATGATCTCTTATCAGCCTGTAGGTATTTGCCAGTTTTAGCCGGGTCTCCTCGTCGCCGGATTTCCTGGCAGCCAGTTCGTAATAGACTATTGCCTTTTCATAGTAGAGATCATTGAACATCTGGTCCCCTCGCTCCACGTTGTTTTTGAACAAACTGCTAATATTGCCCTGGCCGTGTACCGTGCCGGAGAGAAGACAGATAATTAGAATAGTGCCATATGATCGACAGATCTTCATCAGAAATAACGGGGATTAACGACACCTTTTTTACTGAATATCAACCTGTAATTTAACATGAACTCGTGGGATCCGGAGTTCGCCCGCCTGAAATCATTTATTCCCGCTTCATAGGCATAACCAATTCTGAATTGATTCGTCACCTGGATCTCCAGGAGTGAATTGAAGGAATTATTGGGACGATAGGAAAATCCAATCCACAATACGTCATGAATAAGGAGATTCGTATTATAATTGAATTCGACCACACGGTCTTTAACCATCCTGAAAAGAAAATTGGGTTTGAGCATAAGAACCGGGCTCAGACGGAAGATCAAACCGCTGGTAATAATAAATGGTTTCAGCTGTGATATTCTCTTGTCTCCCAGGTCGAGCATCTGGGGCATACTGATTCCAGCATAGAATTTCGGAGTGTGGTAATATGCACCGGCTCCGAAATTGGGTTTAAATTCCCTGAGGTCCTCACTGAAATTCGGATCCCCGGGCTGATCTATGGTAAGCTCGCTGAAGTTTGCATCGACTACGGTACCCCCTCCTTGTAAGCCAAGGCTAAGGGTGGAATTATTGTCAAATTTGATTTTATAGGCGTATGAGAAGTAGGCTCCGGTCTGGTTAGTCACCCCGATCGCATCGTTCATTACCACCAATCCAAGACCGATTTTGCGGTCTTTCAGGGCGTTATGTGCCGAAAATGTCTGGGTTCGCGGGGCTCCGTCTAGACCGATGGACTGCATCCTGGAAAGTGCCGTCAGGCTCATGGATTGATGGGTTCCGGCATAAGCCGGGTTAATCACAAGGCCATTGAACATATATTGAGAATAGGTGGACTCCGTCTGGGCTAGCGCTGAGCCTAGCATTGACACTATGAACAATATGGACAGCCCTATATTTCTCATCTTCTCAATACGATATAGCCCTTTAACAGGGAACTGCCGTCCCCGAGGTCAATGGTGTAAAAATAGGTTCCATCGGGTAGCTGGTCTCCACCAACCCCGTTGTTGGATTGCCCGCTCCATGCATTGGTGTCATTTTCATACCCTTCCGTTTCAAAAACGAGAACGTTCCAACGGTCAAAAAGACGTACCTGGTTATTTGGGAATTTCTGTATGTCCTGGATCTTCCATGTGTCATTGAATCCATCGTTGTTGGGAGAAACGGCCTGGAATACAATGACATCAACCACTTCATTGATAGTAATCGTTACATCCGCCTGGGAACACAATACGGGATTGCCATCGTCACATACCTCGTAGGTAAAGGTATCTGTACCAAAGTAATCAGCATCAGGGGTATATGAAATACTACCGTCCGGATTGATAGTTACGATCCCGTTTTGAGGAGAAGTAATCGGACTCGTGTTGAGTACTAGGTTATCACCTTCAGGATCGGAATCGTTTGTCAGGATATTCCCCGTGATTGGTATATCGGGGTCTTCATCCCCGGTAAACGAATCATCGACCGCAATAGGAGCACTGTTAACCGGGATCACGTTGATGTCCCTGGTGATCACATTGCTGTTGGCATCCCCGTCATTGACCAAATAGGAAACAGTCCTCAGCAAGGTCGATGGATTAGAACTGGTATTCTCGTAAGAAACAGACCTTAGGGCGTCCTGGTAATTGGCAATAGAGGATGAGCCGGTAAGTGTCAGTACACCTGTTCCTGAATCATACGATCCGGTAATCCCGTTCTGATCAGCGAATATTAAAAAGTCCTCACCGCTAGCGTAGTTAGCCGATATGGAAATCTCCGCAAGATCAAGGTTGGTGTCATCGAGGTCGGAGACCCCAATGCCATTGTCAATTACAACCACACCATCGCCTTCTGTATAATCCAGGACACCGCCTGTACCAGTCAAAACAGGTGCTTCTATCACTGAAGTAATATCGATCACAGTGGTGAAGGTATTACTGTCGTCGGTCCCGTCATTTACTGTAAAGTCTACATTCCTCGGATTTGTATCTGGGGCGCCGCTGGTATTTTCGTACGTGATACTCCTCAGGGCGGTTTCATAATTTGCCAGGGTGGCCGTTCCGGACAGTGTGAGCGTATTGCCCGAGATCACGCCTGTTATACCATTCTGATCCGTAAACCCAAGTACATCCTCCGCAGCCTGGTAACCACTACTAATAGTAATCACGGCCCCGTTGAGATCCGTATTATCCACATCCTGGATGGTCATTTGATCATTTATGGCTAATGGGCCATCACTTTCCATATAGCTTAAGGTATTCTTGGAACTGTTGAGTACCGGTGGATCATTGATAGGATTGACTGTGGCAATTAGTGTAAGGGTATCACATTCTACCGGACTGCCATCATCACAGACGTAAACTTTCAGGGTTTCCATACCAAAGAAATCCAGCTCGGGCAGGTAGGTGAACGCCAGGGGATTGGCATCAGGGATGATGGTGCCGTTGCCATTAACAGACTCACCGCTGTCCACCATGATATTATTTCCCTCGGGATCTGAAACCGTGAGTGTAATTAATAAGGGAGTGTCCTCGTCGGTGAATATATCGAGGGAATCTTTGGGTACACCCCCAATCAGGATTTCTGGGGGATCATTAACCGGGGTGACGGTAATCGTGAATACTTCTGAATCGGGGGATGCTCCGTCTTCTCCACCGTCTGCAATAGTTATTGTGACCGAACCGGATGTGGTGACCCCTTCTCCGGGTGTCCATGTGACTTCTCCTGTGGAACTCACCACCATACCGGCGGGTTCCCCTGAAAGTGTCCAAATCAGATCAGTTCCGTTATTGGCATCATCGGGATCGCTGACCCCAGCGGTATAAGTATAGAGTACGTCTTCCGTGGCCGTAGTGGGCGCTGTTGTTGTTATCACCGGCGGATCATTGACCGGAGTTACGGTAATCGTAAATACTTCCGAGTCAGGAGTGGCTCCATCTTCTCCACCATCGGCAACAGTAAGAGTCACACTTCCCGAGCTCAGTACCCCTTCACCGGGTGTCCAACTGACCACACCGGTCGTACTGACTGTCATGCCGGCAGGTTCCCCGGAAAGAGTCCATAGGAGATCGGTACCATTGTTGGCATCATCGGGATCACTGACCCCGGCAG
>JAHEKQ010000084.1 GCA_024638265.1 Flammeovirgaceae bacterium | reverse complement strand
CTGATAATCCCCGGGTACCTCAGGCTCCTCACATCGACACCATAATGAAGGTGGTAATATTCGCACCATCGTTCTCCTGCCAGCTTACTGATTCCATATACCGTATTTGGATTCATGATCGTCTCCTGGGGGGTATTCTCATCCGGACTGTCAGGGCCAAATGCAGCAATGGAGGAAGGCCAGAAAAATTTCTCTACATTTTTCTCTCGGCATACATCTAACAGGGACAAAAGGCTTTTCATATTGATATCCCATGCCCACTTGGGGTTTGATTCAGCCTTGGCTGAGAGAATGGCTGCCAGGTGGTAGATTTCCTTTATTTCGTATTTCTCTACCGTCTGTACAATCTCCTCGGTATTCATGACATCCACAATCAGGAATGGACCATCCGCAACCTGGGGGACTGCTTCACGAATGTCTGAGGCGATGACATTCTCCTTTCCTTTTAGTTCGCGGAGTTTAACGACCAACTCCGAGCCGAGTTGCCCGCAGGCACCTGTAACGAGAATCTTGTTCATAGTAGTCTTTTGGCATTGTGAAATTAGTGAAAATGTTCAAAGGTTCAGCGGGAGTTCAAGAGTTCACGAGATGAAGTTCAAGTGACGAGGATCGGGGATGGAGAGTGGGGTATGTCGAAGAGTACCGTTAATTATTATCTATTCTCTATCATCTATTATCTATCAACTACTCATATTATCTTTGCATCTCAAATCTTATCATATATGTACACTACGCTCAAAGCTAAACTCCAGTCAGAACTGGAATCTATAAATGAAGCAGGACTTTATAAGAAAGAAAGGATAATCACCAGTCCGCAGGGGGCTGATATTAAAACGGCAGATGGCCGGGAGGTGATTAATTTTTGTGCCAACAATTATCTTGGCCTGAGCTCTCATCCAAAAGTGATAGAAGCAGCTAAAGCTGCGATAGACACCCATGGCTATGGTTTGTCCTCAGTACGGTTTATTTGTGGTACCCAGGATATCCACAAAAAACTGGAAGACAAACTCTCGGAATTTCTCGGAATGGAGGATACGATCCTGTATGCCGCAGCTTTTGATGCCAATGGCGGACTTTTTGAACCCTTACTGGGACCTGAAGATGCCATAATCAGTGACACGCTCAACCACGCCTCGATCATTGATGGGGTAAGGCTTTGCAAGGCCATGCGTTATCGCTATAAACACAACGATATGGAGGACCTGAAGGCACAACTCCAAGCAGCCAGAGATGCCGGGGCCAAGGAGATTATGATTGTGACCGACGGAGTATTTTCTATGGATGGGACCATTGCACAGTTGGATAAGATCTGTGACCTGGCAGAAAAATTTGGTGCGATGGTCATGTCTGATGAATGTCATTCGACCGGATTTATGGGAAAGACCGGACGGGGTGTACACGAGCACTGTGATGTAATGGGTCGCGTTGATATAATTACCGGGACACTTGGTAAAGCTATGGGCGGAGCTTCCGGGGGATTTACTTCCGCCAGGAAAGAAATAGTGGAGATACTAAGGCAGCGCTCCCGACCTTACCTGTTTTCAAATACACTCGCACCCTCGATCGCTGGAGCTTCCATTGCGGTGATCGATCTTCTTTCGGGAACCACCGAGTTGAGGGATAGACTGGAAGAGAATACCAGGTATTTCAGGGACGAAATGACTAAAGCGGGATTTGATATCAAGCCCGGGGAACACCCAATTGTTCCGATTATGCTATATGATGCACCCTTAGCCCAGAAATTTGCCGATTCCCTATTGGAGAAAGGGATTTATGTAATCGGGTTTTTCTATCCGGTAGTACCAAAAGGTGAGGCAAGGATAAGGGTTCAGCTTTCAGCCGCTCATTCCAGGGATCATTTGGATGAGGCTATAGGCGCATTTATCGAGGTAGGAAAAGAGTTGGGAGTTATTTAACTTTATTTATTCACCTTAAATTAAATGCTATGAAAGTTCTGAAAATTCTCGGGGGAATTATTGTTGTGATTGCGCTCATTCTCCTGGTAACATACTTTATAATTCCTTCAGAGGCCCAAATGGAGAGAACTGTGGTAATTGAAGCTCCGGCAGAAAAAATTTTTCCCCACGTTTCCAGTTTAAAAAAGATGCAAGACTGGTCTCCCTGGGTGGGTATTGACCCGAATACAGAATATACCTTTGAAGGCCCTGATGTAGGTGTTGGGGCAAAAATGACTTGGAGTAGCGAAGATCCCAATGTCGGAAACGGGAAACAGGAAATTATTGAGGTGGTTGAGTTTTCAAAAGTCAATACCAAAATGGAATTTGAAGGATTCGGTGGTGAGACGCATTCTGCGATATTGCTTGAACCGGACGGAGACGGAACCAAGGTCACATGGACCTATGAATCAACAGATCAGAATGGAATTGCCCGGTTCTTTATGTTAGGAGTTGATGGAATGCTCGGACCATCCTACGAAGAAGGACTTGGAAAACTGAAGTCCCTGGTAGAATCCATGCCAGATGAAGAACCTGAGATTATGGAAGTTCCCATGGAAGAATCCGATAGTACGGAAGTTCAGTAATTCTGATAAAAATCTAGAATCTCGCCGGTAATCATTGTGATTGCCGGCTTTTCTATTTTCATAAAGGCCTGAGAGGGGTTCTTTTCCATAGCATCTTTATCCAGGAGCGAACGCTGGTAATCATTCAATATGCCAGGGTCACCTTCAAAAGTTCCCACAAGGTTTTCCAGCTTTCTTTCAATCCTGACGGTCGAGTTATCAAGTACACGGTTTAGGGGGAGATCCTCAATTGAGATGCTGAACATATAAATTACATCCATGGATTCTTCCAGTATTTCGAAAGGGAATTGTGAACCTTCTACTTGCTGGGAGTAGTTAGCCTTCAAAACCTGGCCGGTGATATAATCTTCCAACTTGATGGTAATGAGATGATCGGACTCGGAATTATCCGGGTCATAGGGCATGAAGTTAACAAATGGTCCCGCTATTCCATCACTCTTCATCACAGTTTGAATGCCCTGCTGCAGGGAATCAAGAGATATATTGAGATCATTTAGGGTATCTACATAAACCAGACTGGTAATCCTGGAAAGATTCAGGGCTTCGGTTTTTAACTCATCTGTCTCTATCATCCCATTTGACAGAGCATCGATCTCCAGGAATTGAAAGTATGCGGTTTTAGCTCCCTGTCGGGATCCAGAAGTCAGTGCTTCCGTTGCTTCTTCAAATATCAAATCCGCTGTGTTGAGGTTCATATCAAGTATATCCGAACTGTAATCCCCAATGCTGAAACGCGAGGAATATTCAGGGGAATTATTCACAAGCTCTGATAGCCGCTGAAGCCTTGTATAGATGGTAGCTGCATTCCTCCAACGGAACCTCGAATCACCTTCAAGTTCTTTCTCAATACTATTTTCAAGCGAATTAATAACACTTGTGAGATTCTCTTCCACAAAATCAAGATCCTTTTGTTCAGGCGTATCGGAATCCAGGATTCTTACTATTTGCAGGTAGCTACTATTGGGCGTGAGGGTTCTGGTCGGATTACAGCTAATGGTAAGAGATAACAATACCATTATCAGGATAGGAATTAAGGGAGAAAACCACTTAACACTCATCACTCTACTTTCTACTCTTCACTATTTTTCGTTCCCTAGTTCTGTTCCTTCTTCTTAATCAAATTAAGCGCGGATCCCGCTCGGAACCAGTCGATCTGGGTAGCATTATATGAATGTATTGTCTTGATATCATCTACACTTCCATCCGAATGAGTCAACCTTAATGTAAGGGGTTGGTCCGGGGTAAAATCAACCAGATCAATTAAAGCGAACGTATCATCCTCCTGGATTTTGTCATAATCGTTCTCATCAGCAAAGGTGAGGGCCAGCATCCCTTGTTTTTTTAGATTGGTTTCGTGAATCCTGGCAAAGGATTTTACGAGAACAACTTTTACGCCCAAGTGGCGAGGCTGCATTGCAGCATGTTCTCGACTACTCCCCTCGCCATAGTTATGATCCCCAACAACAATTGTTGTTATGCCTTTAGCTTTATAATCCCTTTGGGTATCAGGAACGGCACCATATTCTCCGGTCAGTTGATTTTTAACGAGATCTGTCTTTTCGTTGAAAAAATTGACCGCCCCCGTCAGGGTATTGTTACTAATATTATCGAGATGCCCACGATATCTCAACCATGGCCCCGCCATAGAGATATGGTCTGTCGTACATTTACCCTTGGCTTTGATCAGGAGCTTCATTCCCTCAATGTTTTCACCATCCCAGGGCTCAAAGGGTGTTAAAAGCTGCAATCTCTTACTGTCGTCAGCCACTTTAACCTCAACATTACTTCCATCGGCAGCAGGTTCCTGGTATCCAGGGTCCTCCACATCAAATCCATTGGGAGGAAGCTCCCAACCCGTTGGCGGATCAAACTTTACGGCTTCACCATTTTCATTAACAAGGGAATCTGTCATGGGGTTAAATCCGAGGTCTCCGGAAATGGCAATAGCCGTTACCAATTCCGGGGAGCCCACAAATGCGTGGGTATTCGGGTTTCCATCTGCCCTTTTAGAAAAATTTCGGTTGAATGAGTGAACGATTGTGTTCTTTTCCTTCTTATCGGCTCCAGCCCGATCCCATTGACCGATACAGGGACCACAGGCATTGGCAAATACGCTTCCTCCGATATTTTGGAAGGTGTCGATAAAACCATCACGCTCAATGGTGAATCTCACCTGCTCTGAACCGGGTGTGATGGTAAATTCTGATTTCGTTCTAAGATTTTTATCTTCAGCCTGCTTCGCCAAACTCGCAGCCCTGGAAATATCTTCATAAGAGCTGTTTGTACAACTACCAATTAAGCCAACTTTTACATCTGTAGGCCAGCCATTCTTCTCAGCCTCTTCCCTCATTTTCGAGATAGGGGTGGCGATGTCCGGAGAAAAGGGACCATTCAGATGTGGTTCCAGCGTGGAAAGATCGATCTCAATTACCTGGTCGAAATAATTTTCTGGATTCTCATAGACTTCAGGGTCAGCAGTTAGATGGTCAGCCACCTCCTTGGCCAGGTCGGCCACATCCGCGCGCTCAGTAGCTCTCAGGTACCTGTCCATACTCTCATCATAACCGAAAGTGGAAGTAGTGGCCCCAATCTCTGCCCCCATATTACAAATGGTACCTTTTCCTGTACAGGACAGTGTCTTTGCTCCAGGTCCAAAATATTCGACAATGGCACCTGTTCCACCTTTTACCGTGAGGATCCCCGCAACTTTAAGGATTACATCTTTGGCAGAGGTCCAACCGCTCATCTGGCCGGTTAATTTTACTCCGATTAGTTTAGGAAATTTGAGTTCCCAGGGCATTCCCGCCATCACATCGACAGCATCAGCTCCACCGACACCGACGGCCACCATTCCGAGTCCCCCGGCATTTACGGTGTGTGAATCTGTTCCAATCATCATACCCCCGGGAAATGCGTAATTTTCCAGTACTACCTGGTGAATGATACCGGCTCCAGGCCTCCAAAAGCCGATGCCGTACTTATTACTGACTGATTCGAGAAAGTTAAAAACTTCCCCACTTGCTGAAATAGAATTTCGGAGGTCTTCTACAGCACCTGATTTCGCCAGTATCAGGTGGTCACAATGTACCGTTGAGGGTACTGCGGCTTGTTTCTTGCCAGCCTGCATAAATTGAAGTAATGCCATCTGGGCAGTAGCATCCTGCATGGCAACACGGTCGGGTGCGAAATTCACATAGGATTTACCGCGCGTAAATGCTTCAAGTGGTTGTTGCTCCTCATGCAGGTGGGAATAGAGAATTTTTTCTGATAGTGTAAGGGGTTTGTTAACAACTTTCCTGGCCGCGTCTATGCGCTGTCCCATCCTGTTGTAAACTTGTTTGATCATGTTAATATCGAAGGCCATATTCAGTCTTTTTCAGTTTGAAATTGAGAGGACAAAGGTAAGAAAAAAGACGCAGAGCTGGGGATTTAACCCCTGATCTTGTCTAACAGTTCGTTGAGCTGCTTGGCTTCTTCTTCCGAGAGACTGTTGACAAAGTTTCCATGGTTGGAAACCGAAGGATCCAGCTTTTTCAGTAAATCCATGCCTGAATCTGAAATCAGAATGTCAGCAGTTCTACGGTCCTGTGTCCGAACTTTCTTAATTACAAGTTCTTTTCTCTTGAGTCGGTCGACAATGCGGGATGCATCCGACATTTTATCAAGCATCCTGTCTTTAATAAGTGAGACTGGCGCAGGATTGGGAAACTGACCCCTTAATATCCTCAATACATTGTATTGCTGACGGGTGATCCCGTGTTCGCCAAATAGTTTATTCAGCTTATTGATCAAATGTGCGTGGGTGAACTGGAGGTTTACCAGTACCCTGTGATACTCATCTGAAAAACTTCCTTTTATTTCGTCATCAATTCGCATGGCCTAACCGGTTGCGAGCAAAATAGTGCCTAATGACAAAAGATCAAAGAAGGAATTAACCTTCGGTGCGGGTATTGATATAATTTAGGAATTCTTGTTTGATATGTTCGTCACGGAATTTCCCGCTGAAATGTGCAGTTCCGGTCCTGCTGTTAGTATCACCAACACCACGGCTGGATACACACATATGGGTAGCATCAATTACCACAGCTACATCTTCAGTTTTCAAAACTTTTTTCAACTCTTCAGCAATCTGAATGGTAAGACGTTCCTGAACCTGAGGCCTTTTTGAAAAATATTGAACGAATCGGTTGATTTTTGATAACCCGATTACCTCCCCTGAAGAGAAGTAAGCAACATGTGCTTTCCCATAGATTGGAACGAAGTGATGTTCGCAATGACTGTAAAAGGTAATATCCTTTTCCACGAGCATCTGGTCGTAGTTGTATTTATTCTCAAATAGCCTGGCTTGGGGTCTATTCAATGGGTTCAGACCTGAGAATACCTCTTTGACGTACATTTTGGCCACTCGTCGAGGTGTTCCTTTGAGGCTGTCATCGGTCCTGTCTAGCCCAAGGATATCCATGATTTCGGCAAAACGCTTTTCAATGAGTTCTACCTTGGTATCATCGTCCAGTTCGAATGCGTCCTCTCGAAGAGGTGTATCAGAAGAGGTTCCAACGTGGTTTTCTCCCACATCATCAAGTATTTCATTAACCTGCTGGGTATTCAACAAAATTTCTCTCGGTTTCATAAAGGGTAATAGTTAAGTCATACCGGTTATCGATGTGCTTTTTAAGTATGTCGTAAATGACCCGGGCAATATTTTCAGCAGTGGGATTCATATCCTTAAAATACTCGACGTCCAGATTGAGATTTTTATGGTCAAACTTATTTGTAACGTGTTCCTTGATCAGGTCACTTAATACCTTCATATCCATCACGTAACCCGTCTCAGGGTCAGGTTCTCCTACTATTTTAACGTAAAGATCATAATTATGACCGTGATAGTTGGGATTATTGCACTTCCCGAAAACTGATTGGTTCTTCTCATCAGACCAATCCGATCGGTGAAGCCGGTGTGCGGCATTAAAGTGTTCTTTCCTGTAAACTGCGGTTTTCACAAAACTTTAAACACCGGATTGGTTAAAAGTGTTTCATCGGTCGGTGTATTACTTAATAGTTGCATATCCAACCCAAGTAACGAATTGTCATTGATTTGACCTAAAAAAAGATATCTATCACCGCTAGGAGGCTAAGTTCAATCCTCATTAATTTGCGTTTCATGGGAGTTGAAAACATACTTAATAAAATCGCGGGCTACCAGCAGGAAGGAAGAAAACTCTTCACCACTTCTTCTTTCCAAACCCACAGTATACCCCTCCTGCATATTATCAGCAGAGCCAGGCAACCCGTACCGGTATATTTTCTAGATACGGGCTATCATTTCCCACAAACCCTCAAGTTTCGTGACCAGGTAGCCGATATGCTGGGACTTGATCTTCGAATTGTCAGGTCGGACACCTCTAGGCATATGCAAAAGGACCCATACGGTAAGCTGCTTTTCGCCAGCGATCCCGATCATTGTTGTACCATCAACAAGACGCAACCCACCGAAGCATTACTCATGACGCATGATGTTTGGATCAATGGAGTACGAAGGGATCAAAGTCCGGTGAGAAAAGATTTTAGGGAAGAAGAACAAGCACCACATGGGTCTGTAAGGTATCATCCTATCCTCGATTGGACTTCCCGTGATATCTATCAATACAGGAAGGAAAATGATCTTCCGGAACATCCGCTTGACAAAGAGGGATATTTAAGCATTGGTTGTGAGCCCTGCACAAGGAAAGTGATCCTCAACGATTCCAGGGATGCGCGCTGGTATGGCATGAATAAAACGGAATGTGGCCTTCATACTGACTTGGTAAAAAAATGAGAGTATTAGTTACCGGTGGTGCCGGATACATTGGAATTGAACTGGTCAAAAACCTCGTAACATTTGATGAGGTAGCCGAGGTGGTTGTTTACGATAACCTAAGCCGCGACAGCTTCAGTTTATTCGTAGGAAGGAAACATCCCGGATTCGAAAAAATCACTTTTGTGGAGGGTGACATCCTGGATTCGAGATCATTGTTGAAGAACTTGGCTGATATAGATATTGTATATCACCTGGCTGCGAAAGTGACTACACCATTTGCCAATGTAGACCCTCATTATTACGAACAGGTCAATCACTGGGGTACCTCTGAATTAGTTTATGCGGTAGAACTGAGTAAAGTGAAACATCTTGTATATACCAGTAGTATCGGCGTTTATGGCTCATCCGATAAGCAGGTAGATGAAGGCCAACCCCCAAATCCGAGAACTTTCTATGCCATCTCCAAGTATAGGGGAGAGGAACAAGTGAAAAGACTGGAGAATAAAATGAAGGTTCATATTATCCGCTGTGGCAATGTATTCGGGTATTCTCCGGGGATGCGCTTTGACGCGGTGATCAATAAGTTTGTATTCGAGGCCAACTTCAAGAAGAAAATCAAAGTGAATGGAGATGGAATGCAGACCCGATCTTTCATTCATATTGATAAGGTAGCAAGGGGCCTTGCTGAATTGCTAAGGTCTGATACCGCTGCAGGCACCTACAATTTCGTTGAGCACAATATGAGCATCATGGAGATTGTAGATACACTTAAGGAATTGATGCCCGAACTCGAATTCATGTTTGTAAATCAACATTTAAGTCTACGGAAGATCTTGGTAAAACCTAATGAAATCATGAACAGGCTTGCTAATGGTTCTTCACAAAACCTTGATTTCAAGGCTGAGATTGAGGAATTGATCAGTCATCTGAGATTCTGACTTTTTTCCGATTACTTTTTTTTTGTAAAAAGTATATACCCACGATTAAACCCTTGCCAAAACCACTGGTCAAAGGGTCAGAAATTCAAAAAAACAATGAAGATGAAAGTCATGAAAAATTTAAATCGTGTTTCAGTTTGGTTAGTAGCTTTATCACTGATCGCTTTTTCTGCTTGTAATGAAGATGAACCTGTTGTGAATTCGGAAGACATCTCAGAAGCGGAAGACGAGTCGATCATGGATTCTAATTTCGACGAAGTCGAGGATCTCGCATTTGCAGGGATTTTTGACCAGGAGAGTAACCTCAGTGGAGGAAGAACAGAAAATGATGGCAGGCTTACCTGCGCAGTAGTAACTCTGGAGATTGATCAGACTACGGAGATTCGTACAGTAACGATCGACTTTGGCGACGGATGTGAAGGTCCAAATGGCCGTGTGAGAAAAGGTAAGATCATCGTAACACATGACGGCCGAATCTGGGAATTTGATTCCAGCATTAGTATCGAATTGGTTGACTATTCAGTGAATGATATTGGAGTAGAGGGCACCCGAACGATTACCAATAAAACCACGCAAGGTTCTGGGGGAATTGTTCACAATGTGACCCTGGTAGGTGGTAAGATTACCTGGAGAAATGGTGACATTACAACCCGTGAAGTGGACAAGACCAGGACATGGACCAGGGACGATACTAATGGAGATGTATTGCAAGTAACCGGCGGAGCCAGTGGAACTAACCGTAAGGGAGTAAGCTATGTGATGGAGATCGTTGAGCCCATTACCTTCAAAAGAGCTTGCTGGGCAGATAAGATATTCATGCCTGTCTCTGGAATTAAGGAAATTACTACCGACAGAGCGGTTGTAGTAGTGGACTATGGTGATGGAACTTGTGATAGGAAAGTTACCATAACTGTGAACGGTACAAGCAGGGATGCCACTATAGGTGACTAAAAAAGAGTAAAGTTCAGTAGATAGAGTAAGGTAGAATAAGGAAGAAGGGAGCTGCAGAAATGTAGTTCCCTTTTCTTTTTCTCAACACTATACCTATTTTTGTTTACCAACCACTACAATCACTTTTTACTATGAAACAATATCTCGATTTGATGAAGGATATCCTGGACAACGGGGTAGACAAAGAAGACAGGACAGGAACGGGGACAAGGTCTGTTTTTGGACGACAGCTGAGATTTGACCTCTCAGAAGGATTTCCACTTGTCACGACCAAGAAACTACACATCAGATCGATAGTCTATGAATTATTATGGTTTCTCAAAGGGGATACAAATATCAAGTACCTCAATGATAACCGTGTCACAATATGGGACGAATGGGCGGATGAGAACGGGAATCTCGGCCCGGTTTACGGGCACCAGTGGAGGAGCTGGCCGGACCCCAAGGGGGGGACGATAGACCAGATCGAAAGAGTCCTAAACCAGATCAGAAATAAACCAGACAGTCGGCGGCACATTGTATCAGCCTGGAATCCATCGGATGTTGATAATATGGCTCTTCCCCCTTGTCATGCTCTTTTCCAGTTTTATGTGGCGGAGGGAAGGCTTTCTTGCCAGCTTTATCAGCGCAGTGCAGACTATTTCTTAGGAGTTCCCTTCAATATTGCCAGCTACTCTTTACTCGTTCATATGTTTGCCCAACAGTGTGGTTTGGAGCCCGGAGAGTTCGTTTGGACAGGCGGTGATGTACATTTGTACAGCAACCATTTCGAACAGGCCGAATTACAACTCACCCGCGAACCATTCCCGCTGCCCACCCTGGAGATTACGCGAAAACCGGATTCGATCGACGCTTACGAGTATGAGGATTTTGTCATCCATGACTACGAGGCACACCCTTCGATTAAGGCCCCGATTGCCGTTTAGGCGACATCACTCCCTCTACCCTCATACCCCATGTACTTTCCTGTATCCCCTTCCTGTATCCGATGTCTACGAGGAGATTGGTGCCGTGCCACAAGAATTAATCTCCCCCGATAACGAACGTCAGTGCAACGCCAAACGAATTCGCCGAAAGGACATTATCGTCTGGGTCGGTGTAATCGATTATAGTATAGGTCAATCCAATCCAATCGTATCCGATTTCGAATTTGGGCCCGATGGAGCTTGAAAACTCCGTGTCACTAAAAAAGCCATCGCCTTTCAGTTTGGCGCCCAGCTGGGTACTCATTCCTGCACCAATACGCAGTTCCTTCCATACTTTGTAATGTGCAAGTACATTGACCGGATATCGCGTAAGCCTGATGTTGGCATTGTCTGCCGCTGTAGTAACATACTTTATTCCACCTGAGATTCTAAGCCGGAGTTTTTCCAACTGGTGATGATAAATGTCAGCTCCTACAGCGATATATCCTCCCTGGCCGGCGTACATGGTCTGGTCACCACCGGTTGTAAAAAACAAAGTTAAAACCTCATCCCCCCCGAATTCTATTCCGGCATCAACCAGCAGGTTGATATCGATAGCATCATCGGTTTGGGAAAAAGAAGGGAACGAAGTTGTAATAATTACTAGGCAGAATAGAATTTTTTTCATGGTTTATTGGTTTTCGGCAAATGTATAAAATGAAATTGAAAATATTGATCTCTTCAACCCATTCCCCTCTACCCTCATACCCCGTGTACGTTCCCGGCAGCCTTTGGCTGATATCCCCTTCCTGTATCCTCTTCCTGTATCCCCTTCCTTTGAAAAATTGCGAACTTCTTTTGTCCCCTTCCAGAATTTAGGTTCATTGTCTATATCTGAAA
>JAHEKQ010000165.1 GCA_024638265.1 Flammeovirgaceae bacterium | reverse complement strand
CCGGTCATGAGGGATACATGGACCGGATTCTGAAAGCCTGGGGGGTAGACGGACACAACAGCCACACGAATGTTTGCTCCAGTGGAGCGAGATTTGGTTACAACCTCTGGCATGGTTATGACAGGCCCTCGCCGGATCACGCAAAGGCGGATTTCATTCTATTGATCAGTGCCCACCTTGAATCAGGGCACTATTTTAATCCACATGCCCAGAGGATCATTGAAGGGATGATGAATGGAGCTAAGATGGCCGTCATGGATCCACGACTTTCCAATACAGCCTCCATGGCCGACTACTGGATGCCTACCTATCCCGGAACCGAAGCAGCGGTATTACTGGCGATGGCCCGAATTATCCTCCAGGAAGGGCTGTATGACCGGGAGTATATGCATAACTGGGTCAACTGGGATGAATACCTGAAAAACCTCCATCCGGACAGCCCGGTGGAATTTGAGGTCTTCATTGAGAAGCTGATCGAAGATTATGCCGAATACACCCCTGAGTTTGCTTCCAAAGAAAGTGGTGTGGAAGAAGAGATGATTGTAGATATTGCCCGTCGTATCGGGCGAGCCGGGTCACGATTTGCCACGCACAACTGGCGAAGTGCGGGTTCCGGAAATCTCGGGGGCTGGGCAGTTGCCCGATGCTTGCATTTCCTTAATGTATTGACGGGCTCAGTAGGAACTGAGGGTGGAACCTCTCCTAATTCCTGGAATAAATTCCATCCCAAATTTTTCGATAATCCCCCGGCGCAAAAGTTCTGGAATGAGCTGCATTTCCCCAATGAATATCCACTGGCATTCTTCGAAATGAGCATGCTCCTCCCCCACTTCCTGAAGGAAGGCAGGGGTAAACTGGACGTGTATTTCACCCGTGTATTCAACCCCGTATGGACCTATCCGGATGGATTTACCTGGATCGAGGCGTTATCCGACGAGGAAAAAGTGGGAATGCATATCGCATTGACACCCACATGGAATGAAACGGCCTACTATGCAGATTATGTCTTACCCATGGGGCACTCCGCTGAACGGCACGACATCAACAGTTATGAAACCCATGGTGGAGTCTGGGTAGCCTTCCGTCAGCCTGTTTTAAGAGAGGCTGCAAGAAAGAACGGGGTTCCATTTGAATTTACCTATGAGGTGAACCCAGGTGAGGTATGGGAAGAAGATGAGTTCTGGATTGAACTCTCCTGGAGAATGGACCCGGAAGGTAAACTGGGTATCCGGGAGCATTTTATGTCCCCTTATCGAGAGGGTGAAAAGATTAACATAGACGAATATTACCAGTTCATATTCGAGAATATAAAAGGATTGCCTGAGGCTGCGAGGAAGGAAGGTCTAAGCGAACTGGCCTATATGAGAAAGTACGGCGCTTTTGAGATCGAAGAATCCTCGTATAGCAAGCATCTCAATCCTATCCCGAAAGATCAGCTCGAAGGGAGCACAACTGATCCTAATACGAATATTATTTCCCGGGATGGAAAAAATATCGGGGTATCTGAGAAGGGAAAAGCCGTGGTAGGCTTTCCAACTCCTTCACGTAAACAGGAAATCTATTCCCACACGATGGTGGAATGGAAATGGCCTGAATATGTGGCCCCCGTTTATATTAAAAGCCATATCCACAGGGATAAAATGGATTTCGAAAAGGGTGATTTTCCCCTGGTTCCCACTTTTCGTCTACCGGTGCTTATCCACTCCCGGTCCGGCAATGCTAAATGGCTCACGGAAATTGCCAACCGCAACCCGATCTGGATGCATATCAGCGATGGCCAGCGGTTGGGAATCAAATCAGATGATTTAGTAAGGGTGACCACAGAGATCGGCTATTTTGTAGATAAAGTCTGGTTGACTGAGTCCATGAAACCCGGTGTTGTCGCATGTTCGCACCATATCGGGAGATGGAGACGTCCCAATGACAAGGAGGGAAATCGATGGGCCACAAATACGGTCGAACTGAATAAATCAAATGGAGAATGGACCATGAAGACCATACAGGGTATAAAACCATGGGACAGCGAGGACAATGATTCAAAAAGGATTTTCTGGTCCGATGGGGGTGTTCACCAGAATATCACCCATGCCGTCCACCCCGACCCCATCAGTGGTATGCATTGCTGGCACCAGAAGGTGAATATTCAAAAAGCTCCGCCAGAGGATAACTATGGAGATATCTGGGTGGATACGGATAAATCACATGAGGTCTATAAGGAATGGCTTAAGATGACAAGACCCGCTCCCGGACCTAATGGATTGAGAAGGCCCTTGTGGTTCAAAAGAGCACTTAGACCTGTGGAAGAAACTTTCTATATTAAGTAGACGAGTAGACGGGTAGACGGTGAACGGGTTATGTTATACTAAATATTGAGTTTGGTTCACGAAAAGCTATTTTTGTCAAAATATAACAAAACGCGTCTACGCGTCTACGCTTTTACGCGTTTACCCAAATGACCCGACAACAACTCTCCAACATATTCCCATTCTTACGCTGGTCGCGAGAAGTAAATAAGCGAACAATCACAGCGGATATCCTGGCGGGAATAACAGGTGCGGTCATTGTCCTCCCCCAGGGGGTTGCTTTCGCACTTATCGCCGGCCTGCCCCCTATCTATGGTTTATACACTGCCATGGTACTACCCGTGATCGCTGGGCTTTTCGGTTCCTCTAGACACCTTATCTCCGGGCCAACCACCGCCATCTCAATTGTGGTTTTTGCATCAATCTCGGGTTACGCAGAGCCTGGTTCATCGGAATTTGTCAGATTGGCATTATTGCTAACCTTCTTCGCAGGAATTTTTCAATTGGCTTTCGGCTTGGCGAGGTTGGGTGCGGTTGTAAATTTTGTTTCCCATACCGTCGTACTCGGATTTACTGCCGGCGCTGCGATTCTTATTTTTACCTCTCAACTGGGTAACCTTGCAGGACTCGATCGTCCGAAGGGAATAGCCTTTATTGACAGCCTGGTTTACATCTACAATAGTTTTGAAATAATCAACTGGTGGGCTGTT
>JAHEKQ010000164.1 GCA_024638265.1 Flammeovirgaceae bacterium | reverse complement strand
TCCCGACGCACTGACCGACCTCGAAAGGGGCAGGGGATACTGGTTTAATTCAAAGGTGGATATTACCGGATTGAATGTCGGTGATGCCAAAAGCCCGGCGAATTCAAAGGAGGACCCCTTCATTATTCAACTGAATGCCGGTTGGAACCTGATCGGCAATCCATTTGATTTCCCATTGGAAATGTCATTGGTCGCTGAATTTAATCCCGGGATCACCGGTATTTATGGCCCGGTGATGCATGTGCCCTTTTCAGGATACACAGATACACTATCTCTCCCCCCTTTCAAGGGAGCATGGTTCTACAGCCAGTTGGTACAGGAAGTTATCGTCCCGATAAATCTTCCTTCAGGGACCTCAGGCGGCAGGACCGAGAGGACTGAACCTGTAGTGAATATAGATGAGGATATATGGACGCTTCCCATGGAATTGCGTTCCGGGCAAGCCAGGTTCAGAACCGGAGCGCTGGGAGTTGATCCGCAATCTGTTGCAGATGAGGATGCAGGAGATGTACCCATGATTCCTCTGTGGCCTAATACACCTTATTTGGGATTTTCTCTGAGTTCAGGCACAGGCAGGACTTTGTTGGTAGACCGAAGATCACACTACGGACCGGAGGAGTGGAACATGGAAGTTAATATCGCCGGAAATTCTTCCGGTTACTTAACCTGGCCGGAAATTGAGGGGTCGGCAGAACTTTGGCTGGTGGATGAACAACGAGGGGAACTGGTAGATATGAAAGTAAGAAGCAGTTATCCCGTTTCGGGTTCGGGCAAAAATCATTTCAAGATTTATTTTTCCAGCAGCCCCAGTACTATTCTGGAAATGCTGGGAAACAGTGTATCCTCACTGGGCGATCCATATCCAAACCCTTTCCATTCAGCGGTTCGAATCCCGGTAGTAATTACTTCCAATGGAACACAGATCCAACTATCTGTCTATTCAGCGTATGGTCAGCAATTATACAATATTGCAGATGAAACATTGGCAACCGGGAGGTACGAATACACCTGGAATCAGCCCTCATCCGCAGTAGGGACCTATTTCCTGGTATTGAAAACTACCACAGGAAATAGTACTGAAGTTTTTACTAAAAGAATTTTAGCGAAATGAAAAAGATAACTATCATCGCGATTATATTTTCGCTTCATCCCTTATCAGAAGCACAGGTACTCACTACCCGGACAAATACACTCTTATTACAAAATCAGGAGGGCAAGGTGAGCTACCCCGTAATTCGATGGCGAAATATTGAGAGGAATACGATTACCGTATTCGAAAACCCGGTGGAGCTGGATCTGGAAGTAAGCTCTGAAAGCTTTATGAAAAAGGTGGTTTTGACGGTTATGGACGGCCCGGATACGATTTCGGTTAAAGAATTGTATTCATCAGAATATCCTGAAAAGAAGAAGCTTGAACTCTCCCAGAATGTACATCTGACCGAGGGTTTTTACCAGGTTAAAATTACTGCAGAAACCCACGATGCTGGAAAGACTTATTCCAGTAAAGAGTTCGTGGCAGGGGAGGGAGCGATCCGAAAAGTAACTACAGAACGAAGGAATGACTATGCCCTATTGATCGCTACCGATGAATACTATGAGTGGGAAGGTCTGAATAACCCGATCTTTGATGCGGAAGCCATCGGGGATGAGCTTTCCAGGAATTACAATTTCAAGGTGGAAATTCTCAAAAATCCCACTGCGGATGAGATTATCCTGAAGCTCCGGGAATACTCCCATAAAACATACCAAAGTGGTGATCAGCTATTCATCTTTTTTGCAGGGCACGGACACTTTGAAGAATCCTTCGGCGAAGGATTTATAGTAGCGAAGGATTCCAAAAAATCAGATCCTTCATTTTCCTCTTATATATCGCATTCCAGGCTGGGGACCATCATCAATAATCTTCCATGTGAACACATCATGGTTTGTATGGATGTTTGTTTTGGTGGGGCATTTTCCAATATTAATGCCGGTCACAGGGGAAATCCTGACATGTACAGTGAACTCTCTATCGAGGAATTCATTGAGAGGAAACTCAAGTATAAAACCCGGATCTTCATAACAAGCGGGGGGACGGAATATGTTTCGGATGGTATCCCCGGTAAGCATAGTCCTTTTTCTCGACGTCTGATTGCGGGGTTACGAAATTATGGGGGTTCCGACGGTGTCATAACCTTCTCTGAAATAATTACATATATCGAAAGGGCACAGCCTCAACCCAGATTTGGAGAATTTGGCGATAATCAACCGGGTAGTGACTTCCTGATGATCTTCCGATAATGGTTGAACATTGGGAATAGAAAATCCAATCCCAACAATAGCCCTTATTTTATGCCCGATACTGGTAGCCATTTTGGACGATTTTTAGTAAATTAATAGAGGATCAAAGAGGAGTTTATTATGAGGATCGATCTCAAAGATTACCTCACGAAGAGGCATAAAATTCCCACCGTCAAACAGAAGAAAAACCCGGGTCCCGTTATCACCATTTCGAGGGAATTCGGCTGTGATGCAATTCCAATAGCAGAAAAATTGGCCACAGTTCTCAGTAAGGGGGGTCCTGACTGGAAAATAATCAGTAAGGAGATTCTGGAAGAGTCCTCCCGTGAGTTACAAGTGAACCAGGTGAAGATGGAGCATGCCTTTACGCCCCATGAAAAGAATTTCGTTGATGACATGCTTACCGGGCTTTCCATCAAATTTGATATTCCCGATAAGAAGGTATATAAGACCATCCAGGAAGTGATTTATAATTATGCGTATGATGGAAACATTATTATTGTAGGTCGAGGAGGAGTAGCAATAACCCGTGAAATGCAGAAATCTCTCCATGTCCGTCTAATGGCACCCCTGGAACACAGATTACGTTACATCAGTGAGTCGCGAAAGACTACGCTGAAACGCGCCAGAGAAATTGTCTCTTCCCAGGACCAGCGCAGACGGCTCTTTATCCAAAGACTCAGGGGAGAGGTGGTGGATGATTCAATATTTGATCTGATCCTGAACGTGGTCACCCTAAGCGAACAGCAGGTGATCGATACGATTAT